>CAZNIX010000231.1:0-7698 GCA_964573125.1 uncultured Thermoanaerobaculia bacterium | reverse complement strand
CCTCGCCCAGGCCGCGAACGGGGTGCTGCTGCCGCTGGCCGCGGTGTTCCTGCTGCTCGCGGTCAACGACCGCCGGTTGATGGGCGAGCGCGGCCTCAACGGCGCGATCTCCAACGCCGCGATGGCCGCGGTCGTGCTCGTCGCCCTGGTCCTCGGCTTGAGCCAGCTCGCGCGCGCGGCCGCCGGCGTCGCCGGGCTGCCGGCGCCGCCGGAGGGCTGGCTGCTCGCCGCCGCCTCGCTCGCGGGCGCCGCGCTGGCCGTGCCGGTGACCCGGCGGACGGCGCGCGGGCGGCGCGCGGCGGGCACCGTCGAGAACCTCCGGGATCGGCCGCCGGGCGGATAGAATCGCCCGCGGGAGGAGATGACGAATGACGATGAAGGCTGCCACCCGTTTCGCGCCAGTCCTCGCGCTCGCCCTCACCGCCCTCGGCTGCGACTTCCTCGAGTACGGCCCGGGCAAGACCGCCAAGGCGGAGACTCGAGTCCTGCACGTACTCGCGGCGATGGAGAAGGCCGGCGACACCACCAGTCTCGACCTCCAGGAAGGCATCAGCCGCTGGTACAACGGCAAGCGGTTCATCAACTCGATGGAGCAGGATGCGGCCGTTGCCGGCTTCGACCGCTGGCGGCGGGCGCGTAACGTCTACAACCGCAAGATCGCGTCCTGGGAGATCACCGGCGCCGAGGTGGCGGAGGGCAGCGACCCGCCGGCGGTCGTGGTCACGGTGACGATCGAGGGCAAGACCCACCAGATCCTGGTGCCCGAGGACAGCCCGATGTCCTGGCACGGCACGCCGCCGCGCTGAGGCGGAATCGGCGGTGCCCGGCACGGAGACGCCGATCCTCCCCGGGCTTGAGATCCCGCTCGCCGAGGTGTTCGCGGAAGTACCCAAGGAGTCGGTCCGCCCATGGGTCGCTTGCGAGTGTCCATTCCGGCATGACTGCGAGCCGTGGCAAAGCGAACCCGGAGTCCGTCATAGAAGGTGTGCCGCGCTCTTCCCAACCCGTCGAACCCGCGCCCTTCGATTCTCCACCCGCCGCGGGCTATACTTTTCGCGCTCGAATCAACTCCTTCTCGGGAGGGACCCCCATGGGGAGGCTTCGGCCGCCCCTCGGCCTCGGCCTGGCGATGGTCGCGCTGCTCGCGGCGGCGCTCTTCCCGGCCTTTCAGCGCGCCCGGATGCCGGTAGGCCTCGCGGTGGTCGCGGACGCGGTCGGCGTCCCGCGGCCGGTCGAGGGCCGGCTCAGCGCGCTCGCCGGGCACGGGCGGTGGCCGGCGGAAGGCGCCGCCGGGGGCCTCCCGGCTCGTCTCCGCCGGCACCTCCGGGAATGGGACGCCGCGGCGGCCGGCGGTTCGCCCTCCGGCTTGCAGCTCGAGGCCGGCGTCCGGCTCCTCGACGGTCGCGTCTCGGACGCGGTCGACCTGCTCGAGCGCGCGGCGGCCGGCGCTCCCGAGGAGGCGTCGACGTGGGCCGACCTCGCCGCCGCGTTGCTCGAACGGGCGCGCGAGCCCGATCATCGGTACGACGCGGTCCGCGCCCTCGCGGCCGCGGAGCGCGCCGTCGGCCTCGACGCTTCGTCGCCCGCGGCCCGCTTCAACCTCGCGCTCGCGCTCGCGCGCCTCCACCTCCGCGGTGAGGCGATCCGGGCCTGGGCGGAGTACCTGGAGGACGAGCACGATCCCGGCTGGCGCGGCGAGGCCGAGGCGCGGCTCGCCACGCTCGCGCAGCCGACGGCGGCCGAGCGCTGGGCGGTGGTACGCCGAGATCTGGCGGCCGCGGCGCTCGCGGCCCGCCAAGCCGAGGTAGCGGCGCTGGTCTCCCGCTACCCGCGGGCGAGCCGGGAGCTGGCCCTGCACGAGCTGCTCCCCGCCTGGGCGGAAGCGCGGGCGACCTGGAACGCGCTGGAGGAGCCGCCGCCGCTCAGAACCGCCGGCGCGGTGGGCGAGGCCCTGCTCCGGGCGACGGGCGACGCCGTCGTGGCGGATGGGGCGGCCGCGATCCGCTCCGCGCTCGCCGGCCCTGCCGGCTGGCGCGCGGCCGAGGATCTGGCCGCCGGCCATCTCGCCTACCGGGACGCGAAGCAGCTCTACGAGGGGTCGAGCTACGGCGCTGCGCGGGAGCGGTTCGGGGAGGCGGCACGCCTGCTCTCGGCCGGCGGCAGCCCCGTGACGGGCTGGGCGGCGCTCCATGTCGCGATCTGCGACTACTACCTGGAGGAGTACGAGACCGCCCGGCGATCCCTCGCCGACGTGCGAGCGGTTCTCGATCTCGCGGCCGAGCGCTATCCCGCGCTCGCCGCCGAGCTGCTCTGGATGGAGGGGCTCACCGACCACGTCACCGCCCGGCCCGGCGCCGCGCTCGACCGGTACGAGCGGGCGCTGGACCTCTACCGGCGGACCGGCGATCGCGAGGGGACTGCGGCGATCCACGCCTTCACGGCCGGCACCTACGGCTTCCTGGGCGCCGAGCGCGAGGCCTGGCGCTACCGCCATCGCGCGCTCTCCGGGCTCGACGACTTCCGGGCCACCCGGCGGGCGGTGTCGCTGCTGGGCGGGGCGGCCGGGGCGGTGGCCAAGGAGGACGGCAGCGCCGCGCTGCGCTTCCAGGACGAGGCAGTCGCGATCGCCGAGGCCGGCGGAGTGCCGCTCGAGGCCGCGGTGGCGCGTCTCGCGCGAGCGCGCCTCCACGCCGGTCGCGGCGACCTCGACAACGCCGAGCGCGACCTCGCCGCCGCGCGTCTGGCGGCGGGCGAGATCGACGACCCCGAGCTGCGCGCCGCGGCCGACGCCGAGATCGACCTCGTCGAGGCCGGGTTCCTCCTCTCGGCGGAGGACGCGGCCGGCGCGGAGGCCGCCGCGACCCGTGCGGTCATCTACTTCGAGGCCAAGGGCAAGCACCTCTACGCCGTCGATGCCCTCGCCGCCCTCGCCCGCGCCGCCGCGCTGAGCGGCCGCCTCGACGACGAGGAACGCCACCTCCGGCGCGCGGTCGAGATGATCGAGGCCCAGCGGGTGCGGGTGCTCGCGGAGCCGCTCCGCATCTCCTTCTTCGACCGCCCCTCGCACCAGGCGATCTACGACCGCCTGGTCGAGATCCTGGCCCTCGAGCGCGGCCGCCCGATCGAGGCCCTGGCCGTGGTCGAGCGCAGCCGGGCGCGGGCGCTGCTCGACCGGCTGGGGGAGAAGAAAGGGCGCCCCGAGCTGGCGCGGTTCGATCGCCCGCTCACGCCCGCGGAGATCCAGCGCGAGCTGCCGGAGGGGACGGCGCTGGTGGTGTTCTCGGTGCTCGAGGGTGAGATGCTGGCCTGGGTGGTCACGGGGAAGCGGATCGCGTTCGAGCGGATCGCCGTCGACGCCGCAGGGAACGCGACCGTCGGTACCAACGTCCTCGATCCCCTTGTCGCGCATCTGACTGGGTCTTCGTCCATCGTCGTCATGCCCGACAAGCACCTGCACTCGATGCCGTTCGCAGCACTCCTCGGCGCCTTGTTCGCCGGGAGATCGCCGCCAGTCAACCGGGTGGCGATCACCCCCAGCGCCACGGTGTACGCCCGGGCGGTCGCCACCGAGCGGCAACTCCCCGCGCCGGGGAGGGTCCGCGTGCTCGCGATCGGCGATCCGGCCTTGGACCGCCGCCTCTTTCCGACGCTCCCGTCGCTTCCCGGTGCTCGCCGGGAGGCGGAGGAGGTGGCGGCGCTCGCTGCCGGGAGCGTGGCTCTCACCGGCGCGCAGGCGACGCGCGCCCGGTTCCTCGAGCTGGCCCCGGTGTTCGACGTCGTCTACGTCGCGAGCCACGCGGTGATCGACGCCCGGCACCCCGAGCTCTCGGCCCTCGCACTGGCCGGGTCGCCCGTAGATGCACGGCGAGGTACCCTGTACGCTCACGAGATCGTCGATCTCGACCTCTCACGGGTCCACCTGGTAGTCCTCGCGAGCTGTGAGGGCGCCGGCGGGGACATCTCGGCGTCGGAAGGGACGATGAGCCTCGCCCGGGCGTTCCTTGCTGCGGGGGTCGGTTCGGTGATCGCGCGTCGAGAACCGTTGCGAGATGAGTCGCACCCGGATCTCGGTGATGAGATCGTCGCGTCGGCGGGCGCGTCCGTTCCTCCGGGCTGCTGCGAGGGTTTCGTGTTATTTGGAAGGTAGTGGGTCACATGGGGGGTAGCGGTCCTTGAGGAGGGTTGGGTGATGATACGTATCATTATCATGGGCCTAGTCGCGTTCGTTCCCAGTGTCGACAACCAAGATCAGTGCGTTCTGCTCGTCGATGCAACCGCACCGTTGGTTTTCGGCGGCTATTCGGTTCCGGAGCACCACGCCGCGATTCGCGTCCATGGCGATCGGGTCGACAAGAGCGCCGGGCGGAGACTGCCCGACAGGTTCGTCGGTCCATCAGGAGAGCACGCCCTGTTCTTCCTGCGTGACGAAAAAGTGGAGCTAGTCGCGATCCACTCCGAGGAAGTCAAGCGCCGTCCGTGCTGCATTCCGGAGGGCGAGATGCCGGATCCCAAGAAGCCGTGTTGCACGGGGGCGCCTGGCGAGGTTTGCGAGGGCGACAATCGGTGTCCCGGTGGTCGCCATCCCTACGACAGGCAGCGCAGGGATTTCTCCTGGGTGCTCGATCTCGGCGAGATCGTGTCGGGTGCGGCGAGGGCGAAAGGCGACTGTTTCGAGGTCGACCCCCCGGATGGCGACGTCGAAGCCCAGCTCCGTCTGCCGGCGGGAGAGTTGTTCACCTTTCAACTCGAGGGCGAGCCCGATCCAGCCAACACGAATACCGAGAAGATCCAGATCGTGCGCTTCCCGGGTTCGGACGGATTCGAGCCACGCGCCGCCGCGAGGAAGCTTGCGTTGGAGATCAAGAAGATACCAGACGATCGTGAACCCGAGCTGCGGATCAGGAGCAGCCGCTTTTCGGGGGAGGCCTTGCCTGAGATCAGGTTGACGGGCGAGGACGGCCTCCTCGAAGTGATCGTGATGAACTCGCCGACTGCAGATCTGCACGATCCCGACCAAACCGGCAGGGATCCTGCTCCGCACTTCGGTCACTACTACCGCCTGTCCCGTACGACGATCCCGCGGGAGCAATGGCTGATCCCTTGGTGGGCGGACTTGAAGGCAGCGGGCGACCTGCTCTGCCCTCCAGTCACGATGCAGCAGTAGGCGGCCGCTACCCCGGCACCCCCCGCTCCAGCTCCGCCAGCCACGCCGCCGCCTCGCTGTCGCTCGGGGCGCGCCAGTCGCCGCGGGGGGAGAGCGAGCCGCCGGAGCCGACTTTGGGGCCGTTGGGGCTCGCCGAGCGCTTGAACTGGGACAAGGCGAAGAAGCGGCGGAGGAAGAGGCGCAGCCACTTCTTGATCGCGGGCAGGTCGTACTCGCGGCGCTTCTCGGGCGGGAGGTTGGGCGGCCACTCGCCGCGCTCGCGGTCGCCCCAGGCGTGGTGGGCGAGGAACGCGATCTTGGACGGGCGGAAGCCGTAGCGGGTGACGAAGTAGAGGTGGAAGTCCTGGAGGTCGAAGGGGCCGACGACCTCCTCGGTGCTCTGGGCCGGGCCGTCGCCGACGCCCCCCTCGCCCCCCTCCTCGCCGGGCACCAGCTCGGGCGAGATCTCGGTGTCGAGCACCGAGGCGAGCACGGCGCAGGTCGCCTCGTCGAACTGCCGGGTCGCGATCGCCCAGCGGATCAGGTGCTGGATCAGGGTCTTGGGCACCGAGGTGTTGACGTTGTAGTGCGACATCTGGTCGCCGACGCCGTAGGTGTTCCAGCCGAGCGCCAGCTCGGAGAGGTCGCCGGTGCCGACCACCATGCCGCCGTGGCGGTTGGCGAGCCGGAAGAGGTGCGAGGTGCGCTCGCCGGCCTGGACGTTCTCGTAGGTGACGTCGTGCACCGGCGCGCCCGCGGCCGCCGGGTGGCCGATGTCGGCGAGCATCTGGCGTGAGGAGGGGCGGATGTCGATCTCGGTCGCGGTCGCGCCCATCGCCGCCATCAGCTTGTGGGCGTTGGCGCGCGTGCGCTCGCTGGTCGCGAAGCCGGGCAGGGTGTAGGCGAGGAGGTTCGCGCGCGGGAGCCCCAACCGGTCGAGCGTCTTGGCGCAGACGATGAGCGCCTGGGTCGAGTCGAGCCCGCCCGAGACCCCGAGCACGAGCTTCTCGATGCCGGTCGCCTCGAGCCGCTTCTTGAGGCCGTGGATCTGGATCTCGTAGGCCTCGTAGCAGCGCACGTCGAGCAGCTCGGGCTCGGGCGGCACGTAGGGGAAGCGGTCGACCCGGCGCTCGAGCGCGATCTCGCCCGCCGGCAGCTCGAGCTCGAACTCCACCCGGCGCAGCGCGCGCAGCCGCTCGCGGTGGTCGCCGGCGGTGTCGTGGAAGCTGGTCAGCCGGATGCGGTCCTGGCGCAGCCGCTCGAGGTCGACGTCGGCGGTGATGAGCTGCCCCTCCTGCGGGAAGCGCGGCGCCTCGGCGAGCAGCTCGGCGTTCTCGTAGATCAGCGCCTGGCCGTCCCAGGCGAGGTCGGTGGTCGACTCGCCGGGTCCGGCGGCGGCGAACAGGTACGCCGCGAGACAGCGCCCGGACTGCGCGGCGCACAGTGCGCGGCGGAAGTCGGCCTTGCCGATCGTGACGTTGCTCGCCGACAGGTTCGCGAGCACGGTGGCGCCGGCGAGCGCGGCCCAGGTCGAGGGCGGCACCGGCGACCAGAGGTCCTCGCAGATCTCGACGTGGAGCCGGAAGTCGGGGAGGTTGCCGGCGGCGAAGATGAGGTCGGCGCCGAACGGCGCCTCCTGGCCGGCGACTTCCACGCTGTCGGCGACCGCGTGGCGGCTGGAGGCGAAGTGGCGCTTCTCGTAGAACTCCCGGTAGTTGGGCAGGTAGCTCTTGGGCACGACGCCGAGGATCCGCCCGCGGTAGACCGCGACGGCGCAGTTGAAGAGCTTGCCCTCGGCGCGCACCGGCACGCCGACCAGGAGCAGCGGCAGGAGCTCGCGGCTCGCCGCCGCCAGCTCGGCGAGCGCCTCCTCGGCGGCGTCGAGCAGCGCGTCCTGATGGAACAGGTCGTCGCAGGTGTAGGCGGTGAGCCCGAGCTCGGGGAAGAGCGCGACGACCGCCCGGCGCTCCTCGGCCCGGCGCGCCAGCGCCAGGGTCTCGGCGAGGTTGAACGCCGGGTCGGCCACCCGCACCCGCGGCACGCACACCGCCGCCCGCACGTAGCCGTGCGAGTAGATCGAGCCGAAGGGCCGGGGGGTGGGGGGCATGGGTTTGGGGACCGGTCAGGGGACGGGACGGCGGCCGGCGCCCCTTGTGCTACGAATGAGCATATCGGATGTCAACGAGCATATCCGCCCCGCCCGCGCAGGCGGCGGTAGTCGCTCGGGGTGTCGACGTCGTCGACCGCGCCGGGGTCGTCGACCGGGACCTCGGCCAGCTCGCCGGGGTGGCGGTCGAGGAGCTGGCGCAGGCCGGCCGCGAGGTCGAGGGTCGCGATGTCGGCCACCAGGCCGGGCGCGATCCCGAGCGGATGTCCGCGCCGGCCGCGGTGCACCGGCACCGCGAGCGCGGCGCCCGCGGCGACGGCGTCGAGGACCGCGCGCACGGTCGCCGGGGCGAGCGCGGGCAGGTCGGCCGGGCAGATGAGGAGCGGCTCGCCGCGGAAGGCGAGCGCTGCGTCGCCGCCGAGCGCCTCGATGCCCGCGAGCACGCTCG
>CAZNIX010000230.1:0-7698 GCA_964573125.1 uncultured Thermoanaerobaculia bacterium | reverse complement strand
CGGCCTCGCGGGCTTCGGCGGCGGCGCGGCGGCGGGTGGTCCCCCTGGAGCCGCCGGCGGCACCGGCGCCGGCTGCGGACCGAGATCCTCGGCCCCGAGGAGGCCGCGCAGGGCATCGGCTCCGAGCGCCGAGCGTGCGCGTCGGGTCATGAGAGTCTCCCCTCGATCTCGCCGGTGAGCCGGCGGTAGTCCTCGGCGGCGGCTCCGTGAGGGTCGTAGACGGTGATCGGCTGGCGGTGCCCCCAGGCCTCCCGCAGCGAGACGCGCTCGCGGATCGCGGTGTCGAAGACGCGCTCGGGGAACGCCTGCCGCAGCGCCTCTACGACCGCGCGGCTGATCAGCGTCCGCGGGTCCACCCTGCAGGCGAAGACGCCGAGCAGCTCCAGCTCGGTGTTCAGCCGCTGGCGCACCAACCGAAACGTGCGCATCAGCTCTCCGAGGCCCCCGAGGGCCATCGACGAGGCCTCGACCGGCACGAGCAGCCGATCGGCGGCGGTCAGAGCCGCCAGGGTGAGCATGCCCAGGTGCGGCGGGCAGTCGAGCAGAACGAAGCGCCAGCGGTCCCGGAGTTGGGCGAGGCGCTCCTGGAGAGCCTTCTCGCCCCCGGGTTGCCCCGCGAGATCGGCATCCGCCTGCCCGAGCTGCCGGGAGCTGGCGATCAGCGACACGCCGGCGACCGCCGGCGCCGGTCGGACGAGGGGCTCGAGCGCGCCGTCGTCGGCGACCAGCGCGCGGCGCAGCGCCCCATTGTCGACGTCGATCTCGGCGCCGAGCCAGGCGGTCGCCGAGGCCTGCGGGTCGAGGTCGACGAGCAGCACATGGTGACCCCGCTCCGCGAGCGTGGCGGCGAGCGTGACGGCGGTCGTGGTCTTGCCGCTGCCGCCCTTCTGGTTCGCGACTGCGATCACCGTCATCCGGGCTCGGCTCCTTCCCCCCGGGCCGTCCGAGTTTCATGAGTCCCGTGAATCGCCTGGATCTGTTGAGTTCCCTGAATCCCCTGAATCTCCTGGGTCTCACGGGCCTCATGGGCTTCACGGGTCTCGTGCAACCCCCGCAACCGTCCTCGCTCGCGGGGGAGCGGGTTGCAGGAGACTCGTGGGTTTCCTGTGACCGATGGGTCCAACGCGCCGCCGGCGATCCGATGGAGGTCGGCCGCGAGCGCCGCGAGCTGGGCGATCACCCGGCCCGCCGGCCGGGGCTCGAGATGGTGGAGGACCGCCGCGGCGACGCGCAGGTCCTGGGCGGCGCCCCGCGCTCGCCCCGCGCGCGAGAGGCCGGCCGGGGAGCCGCCGCGACGCCCGCGGTGAACCAGGACCTCGAGCAGCCTCTCCAGCGCCATGGCACCGGGCGGCGGCGAGGGCAGGAGGCCCGCGGCGCGAAGGTGCCGCGTCCGTGGCAGCGCGTCTCCGGGATCGCGCTCCGCGGCGGCGACCGGTGCGAGCTCCCGCATGACCTGGAGCAGCTCACGGCGGATCTCGCGGAGTCCGCGGACATCGGCCGTGCCGCCGACTCCGGAGCGCGCGACGGCGGTGCGCAGTGCGGTCGCCACCTCCTGGAGGTCCGCGAGCACGGCGGCGATCCGGCCGGCGGCCGCCGGCGGCGTCTCCACGCGGCCGCCGAGCCGCGGGGTGAGAGCCGCGGCGAGCTGATCGACGGCGGCCCTGGCGGCCGCGGGTAGCTGGAGCCGGGTCACCTCTCGGACGCTGAGAGCGTGCTCCCGAGGTGGGGGAGGGAAGCCTACGCTCCGCTGCGGCCGCGGCCTCTCCTCGTCGGCGGGCTCGAGGCGCCGCGGTCGCGAGACCGTCCCGCTGATGCCTCGCCGCCGCGAGCGGCCTCTTCCACGCGCGGCCGGGGCGGCGGCGCGCTCGCGATCTCGGCCATCGCACGGTCGGGTGCCCGGTCGTAGTAGTGGAGAAACCACATCATCAGCTGGCGGAGGATGTAGCTGAGCGGCTGCTGCCTCTCCAGCGAGACGCGCTCCAACGCCTCGCGGATGTTCGGGTCCACCCGGACGTTGAGCTGGTCGGTCTTCGGCATGCACGACACTCTACCCCGTATAGCGACCGCTAGATGTCCGACCGGGGAAAGGCGTTGCTCGGCGCGCGGCGCGATCCCGCGCCCGCCGCGGTCGACAGCGCCTCGCTCAGGCGGCGCCCGGCTCGGTCCGCTCGAGGAGGCACCGGTTCAGGCCTCGGCCTCGCTGGAGACCGGCGGAGCGCCCTCCGCGCCGGTTGGGCGGCGGTCCAGCACGAGAAGCGTGTCCGCGATGACCTCCGTTCGACTGTGACGCTGGCCGCTCTCCGGGTCCTCCCAGCTCGAGGTGTGGAGGCGGCCCTCGGCGTAGATCAGCCGGCCCTTGGCGACGATCTCGCCGGCGATCTCCGCGAGGCGACCGAAGGCCACGACCTGGTGCCATTCGGTCTGCGCCTGCCGCTCGCCGCTGTCGTCCGTCCAGCGCCGGTTGGTCGCGAGGCTGAACCGGGTGAGCGTCCGCCCCCCGTCCGTGGTCCGCGTCTCCGGTGGCCGGCCGACGTTGCCGATCAGCATGACCTTGTTCAGCATGTCCGCTGCTCCTTCCAAGGGTGGGCTGTGAGGCTCAAACCGTCGAGCCACTGTATAGCATATGTTATCACACCCGAGCCGCTCTCACTTGAGCCGTCCGGTCGGGGCGTGGGCGGCAGTCCGTCACGAGTAGCCGCCCGTAAGGCGTCTCCGGTCCCGAGGCGGCCCCGCTCCGGGCGATGACCCGGCGAAGACGAAGAATTCACGGAAGGCTGAAAGGTCCGCGGGGGCACCGGCACGCGGGCGTTGCCCCTAGCCCGATCTGCTGGTTTTCCGCAGTTGCGGGATGCCTGCTACTTGTCTGGGTACTTGGTCTTACTACTTGTAACTACTTGCCGCGGCGAAAAGCGCTGAGAACACAGGGCTTTTCGCCCGGACGCGTTAACAGATATGCGTGGCGCCGTTAACAGATATGCGTGGATTCGGCCCGGGTGGCGTTAACAAGTATGCGTGGGGCCGTTAACAGATATGCGTGGAGGCCGGGCGTTTTCCGCAGGTTTTTCCACAGCCGGATCGTGAGGCGGAGAGCCTCGAACCCGGGCAGCCGGACCGGCCGCCGCAGCGGGCGGCGTTAACAAATACGCGTAGGCGGGGGTTGGTCGGGCGGTTCTGCGATCCGGGCGGGCAGGTCGTCAAGCGGGGACTCTCAGACAGCGGCGGACTTCCGGGGCTCTCGCTTGACCCGAAGCTCAGCTCCGCCTTGGGGGATCTCCGATTGTTGGTGCCGCCATCGCACTCGCCTCTAAGAGGGAGGATCGCCGCGAAGGGACACGCCGTTCCCGCACCGCCCGGCGCGCCGGGATGGCCGAACGCGTGCGGCATCGGACGCCGGTCGGCGGCGTTAACAAGTATGCGTGTACGGGCAACGACTTGCGGGCGACCGCCATTGAGCGCGGCAGAGGCGAGGGAGGTATGCTACCATTTGTGTCGCATTGGGAGGTCCGGAATGCGGGGGAGGTCGGAGAGCGCGTACGGAGTTTGCGCCTGGCGACGACTCGAGACGCTCGCACCCGCGCCCCCTACCGGGCGCTCACTTGGGGGAGGGGTTGTGTCGGGAGTAGGGTATGGCAGGACAGATCGTCCCCGGGCCGGCATCTCCAGCGGTTTTGCGGGAGAAGCGGCAACTCGCCGGCCGGGGCTCAGTGGTAGTCCAGTTCGCGCCGGCCAGCCCGGATGAGGCAGACTACGGGGCGCTGGCGGATACGATCTATGCCGTGGTCGCGGAACTCACGGCAGCCGAGGCATCGGTGAGGGACGCCGTGCTGGCAGCGCTCGATCGGGGCGATCTGAGCTGCGCGCGGCGGTTGGTCGAGCGGTGGACCCGGGAGCCGATCACGGAGCTGGCGGCCGGACTGTAGGAGGGCGCGCATGCCCAGACCGCGACCAACCTCCCCGCCCTCCTCGTCGCCCCCCTCATGATCGAGAAGCGCTACCAGAGCTCCGTGGGCGGCCTCCGCGTTGCCATCAACGGCGCCTCGGAGGTGGCAGAGGAGGACATTTGCGAGTAGTCGCCCTCTACCGCGTCTCGACCGAGCGCCAGGAGACCGAGGGCGCCTCGCTCGACGCCCAGCGCCGCCGCTACCACGAGCTGGCCGATCGGCACGGCTGGATCACAGTTGCCGAGTTCCGCGGCACCGAGTCCGCCACCCAGGCGGCCCGCGAGCGCCACGTGCTGCAGCAAGTCCTCGACAGGATCCGTGCCGGCGGCGTCGATGCCCTGTGGACGATCGAGCAGTCCCGGCTCACCCGGGGCGACGAGCTCGAGGTCGCGCTCCTGATGCGCGAGCTGCGCGAGCGGGAGATCGCGGTCTGGGTGGACGGCACCCGCCGAGACCTGACGGACCCTTCCGACGGGCTCGCCTTCGGCATCGTCTCGCTGGTCGACCGGGCCGAGGTCCAGCGCTTCAAGGAGCGGACCCGCCGCGGTCGCTGCGAGAAGGCGCGGCAAGGGAAGCACACCGGCGGGGCTGCGCCCTACGGCTACCGCAATCCACCGCCTGGAGACCCTCTCCGGGGCACGCTCCAGCCGGTCGAGCACGAGGCTGCTGTCGTCCGCCGGATCTTCCGGTGGGCGGCGGCCGGGCTCGGCCAGCGCAGCATCGCCGCGCGGCTGAACTCCGAGAGCATCCCGGCGTCCCGCGGCGGCCGGTGGTGCAAGACGGCCGTTGTGCGCATCCTGGAGAACCCTGTCTACCTGGGAACCTCGGTGAGCGGGGCGTGGATCAGGGGCGCCGATGCCGCGAGCTTCCGGTTCGACCCCACCAACCCCAGGGCGATCGTCGTCGAAGGGGCCCACGAGGCGCTGATCGACGCTGAGACCTGGGGTGCTGCCCGGGCGCAGCGCCGCGGCAGCTCGACGGGGCGGCCGGGGCTGCTCACCGGCCTTTTGTGGATCGATGGCCGGCGGGTTCAGATCGACCGGACCCGCGGCGAGTCCTTCTACCGCCCGGCGAAGGGCGGCGGCGCGTGGGTCCGTGTCGCGGCGGTGAATGACTTGGTGTGGTCTGGGTTCGCCGAGTTGCTGACGCACCCTGGCGCCATCGCTGCCTTGCTCGATCGCGGCGTGTCTCGCGTCGATCCCGCGGTCGAGGTCGAGGCGATGGAGCGTCGCCGGTCGAAGCTCGTCACCCGCTGTGCCCGCCTGGTCGCGATGCGCGCGGACGGCGAGATCGACCGCGAGACCTTCGCCGAGCAGCAGGGCGCGGCGCAGAGTCAGATCCGGAGCCTCGAGCGGGCGATCCGGCAGGCCCGGCAGCGGATGGAGGCGGTGCGAAGCAGCCGAACCGAGCGCGCGATCGAGGCCGCCGCGCAGGTGCTCCGGCAACCGCTCTCGCAGGCGGCGCGGCGGCTCGTCCTCCGCTCCATGGTCCACCGTGTGGACGCCACCCTCCACCACACCGGCGAGCAACCGCGCGGGGCCGGCGGCCACTACCGCTCGCAGCCGAAATGGCGGGTGGAGGACGTGTTCTTGCAGCTTCACCGTGACCCTGGAGTGGACACAATCGTCTCCTGATCGGCCCTCCGGGCGCCGGCAAGACGATGCTCGCGCGCCGCCTGCCGGGGCTGCTGCCGCCGCTGACCCGCGCCGAGGCGATCGCGGTGACCAAGGTCCACTCGCTCGCCGGCGAGCGCCCGCCCGACGGCCTCGTCCGCGAGCGGCCGTTCCGGAGCCCGCACTCGGCGACCAGCTTCGCGGGGCTGGTCGGCGGCGGCTCGGTGCCGCGTCCGGGCGAGGCGAGCCTCGCGCACAACGGCGTGCTCTTCCTCGACGAGCTGCCGGAGTTCCGGCGCGACGCGCTCGAGGCGCTGCGCCAGCCGCTCGAGGAGGGGCGGGTGACCGTGGTGCGGGCGCGCGCCCGGCTCGAGTTCCCGGCGCGCTTCGCGCTGCTCGCGGCGATGAACCCCTGCCCGTGCGGCCACCTCGGCGATCCGCGCCGCGACTGCCGCTGCCCGCCGCCGCTGGTCGAGCGCTACCGCGGGCGGGTGTCCGGCCCGTTGCTCGACCGCATCGACCTCCACGTCGAGGTGCCGGCGGTGACGCTCGGCGAGCTACGCGCCGGGCCGGGCGAGACCTCCGCGGCGGTCGCTGCGCGGGTGGCCGCGGCGCGCGAGGTCCAGCTCGCCCGCTTCGGCCGCGGCACGCCGAGCCCGGTCAACGCCGCGATGGGCCCGGAAACCCTCCGCCGCTCGTGCCCGCTCGACGCCGCCGCCCAGGCGCTCCTCGACGCCGCGTTCGAGCGCCTCGGCCTCTCGGCCCGCGCGGTCCACCGCGTGCTCAAGGTCGCCCGCACCCTCGCCGACCTCGCCGGCGCCGACCGCCTCGGCGCCGCCCACGTCGCCGAGGCGATCCAGTACAGAAGCCTCGACCGGCGGGTGGCGGAGAGGTGGTGAGCCGACCCGTGGCGCCGCCGACGGATTCGCGGTAGGTTGATCCCGCCGTGCCGTCGCTGCGCGTCCTCCCGTCCGACCCGCCCGCCAAGCCGCTGACGATCCGCGCCTCGCGCTCGGGGAGGTGGCGGGCCGGGGTCTTGATCGCGGTCCACCTGGTGATCGCGGCGCACATCGCGCACTGGCTGATCGCCGGGCGGACGGTGACGCCGGTCGAGCCGTCGGAGGCGATGGCGTTCTCGAAGGCGGGGGTGGTCAACGCCGGGCTGATCTTCTTCGCCGCGACGATCCTGCTGACCGCGGTCTTCGGGCGGTACTTCTGCGGCTGGGCGTGCCACCTGGTCGCGCTCCAGGACCTCTGCCTCTGGCTGCTCAAGAAGGCGGGCATCCGGCCGGCGCCGCTGCGCTCGCGCCTGCTGCGGGTCGTGCCGTTCGCCGCGTTCGGCTACATGTTCCTCTGGCCGGTCGCCTACCGGCTGTGGATCGGCGACCGCTTCGGTCACCTCGAGACCGAGTTCACGACCACCGAGTTCTGGGCGACGTTCCCGGGCTGGATCGTCGGCGGGCTGACCTTCCTGGTCTGCGGCTTCGCCGCGGTCTACTTCCTCGGCGCCAAGGGCTTTTGCACCTATGCCTGCCCCTACGGCGCGATCTTCGCCGCCGCCGACCGCGTGGCGCCGCTGCGCATCCGGGTCACCGACGCCTGCTCGGGCTGCGGCCACTGCACGGCGGTGTGCACTTCGAACGTGCGCGTCCACCAGGAGGTGCGCGACTACGGGATGGTGGTCGACAGCGGCTGCATGAAGTGCCGCGACTGCGTCAGCGTCTGCCCGAACGGCGCGCTCTACTACGGCGCCGGGCCGATCCCGCTGCTCGCCGCGCCGCGGGTCGCCCGGCCGGAGCCGCGGCTCTACCCGCTCGCGTGGTGGGAGGAGGGGGTGCTCGCGGCCGCGTTCGCCGCCGCCTTCCTCGCGTTCCGCGGCCTCTACGGGTCGGTGCCGTTCCTGATGGCGCTCGGCCTCGCCGGCGTCCTCGCGTACTTCGCGCTGCTCGCCGTCCGGCTCGCCGTCCGCCCGCACGTCGCCCAGCGGCGGATCGCGCTCAAGCGCGGCGGGCGGCTGCGGCCGGCGGGGTGGGCGTTCGTGGCGGCGATGGCGGTCCTGGGCGCGCTTTGGGCCCACAGCGGCTGGGTGCGCTGGCACGCCTGGCGCGGCGAGGCCGGCTTCGATCAGACCGCCGGCCTGCGCC
>CAZNIX010000229.1:0-7734 GCA_964573125.1 uncultured Thermoanaerobaculia bacterium | reverse complement strand
GCCGGAGCCCTGCTTCGAAGGCCATCGTCATGACCTCGGTTTCGGGCTTCTGGTACTCCCGCGCCAGGGCCTCGAGGTACGCGATTGGGCTGGTCATGGATAAGTAAGTCTAGCAGAGGAGGCTCGGGCGGCTCTACTTAGGCCTGAGCTTCGCCGGGAGCGGGTGCGAGGTGGTCAGCGCCTTCTTCGGGCGGCAGTTGATCTTGCCGGCGATGCGGGGGCGCGATCATCGGCGACCGTGTCGGCCGATTCACGGCTGAACCCCGCCGGCGTGACAGACGGTTTTCGCTCCCTGGAGCGCGCTGACCTGAGCGAGAGCGCCCCCTACGAGGTTCCAACTCAGGCCAGTTGGGCGCACCATTTAGAATCAGTCACTTACAGTGAGCCGGCGGTCTCTACCCGTCTGCCGCGGGTTGGGTGATATGCGGTGCGATCTCGCCCCCGCCGCCACGCTCCTCTCGCCACCTTGCGTCCGTCCGATGCCTACGAATTGATAGTCTGGCTACGACCCACCAGCCGCTCTCCGCGTGCCCGCCGCGGTCGGCGGCACCCGTCACCCGGTCCGCGGACCGACAGCGTTCCGGTGTGGGGACCCTTGTGATGCCCGGTTACGGCGGCACCATATCCCCCGCTCCTCGCCCGTCGCCTCGACCACGCCCCGGGCCCAGCCCGCTCGCGCGCGGCTGTCTGCGGACCGCCGCGGTCGGCTTCGTCCTCGTCGCGCTCGTCGCCGCGTGGCTCTGGTTCTGGCCGACGCCGGCGTCGATCGAGCGGCGGTGGCGAGCGCAGGCGGGGTTCGACCCGCTGGTCGTCTATCCGCACCGGGAGGCCAACGCCGCGGCGCGGCGGATCGAGGAGCTGGCGGCGCCGCTGGGGATCGCGATCGCACCCGACGATGCGCAGCAGCGCGCACGGCCCTCCGAGGAGGCGGTGACACGCTTCGCCGCCACCCAGGAGGCGCTCAAGGAGCACCTCTACGGCCTCCGCCGGCCCGCGCCTGCGCTGGTCGCGCCGCCGCCGGAGGTTGCTTCTTTGCTCGCCGAGGTGGAACCGGTCCTCGCTGAGGTGGTCGTCCTGCTCGGCGATGCCGAGCCACCGCGCTGGGAGCTGGAACTCGATCGGGGACTCGATATCACGCTGCCGAACCTGCTGGGCCACCTGGCGCTCCACCGCCTCCTGGTGGCGACGGCGGCGGAGGCCGCGCGACGAGGGGAGGGGGACCAGGCGCGCCAGCGGCTCGATGCCTCGTGGCGCCTGCGCGAGGGCCTGAGCGCGGCCCCCCTCATCCTCGCGCAGCTCGTCGCTCACCTCGAGCTTGGCAACGACCTCGCCTTGCTGCGCGCTTTCGAGGGTGAGCTGCCCGGCTGGCGGCAGCGGCTCGAGCCGCCGCCCCTTCGCGAACAGACCGCGACCGCTCTGCGGCTCGAGAGCTGGATGTTCGTGCGGGGGCTGCGCACCGGCCGGCTCGAGAGCGAGATCGTGGAGGGACGGGTGGCGCGTTTCCTCTTCGGGCCGTTCGCCCGCCACGGGGTGGCGGAGTACGTCGACTTCATCGAGCATGCGCTCGCCAGGCTCCAGACCGAGGACCTTCGGTCGTTCGACAACGACAGGTTCTTCGAGGAGGAGGAGTCCCGCATTCCGCGCTGGAACCTGGTCGCGCGCCTCGTCGTCCCGAACTTCCTGGATTCCTGGGTCAAGGCGGCGCGCGTCGAGCTGGACCTCGAGCTGACCCGGCGCGTCGTCGAGGTGCGCGAGCTGGTGCGCGCTCGCGACGCCGCGACTCTGGAGTCGCTTCGGGGCGAACACCCGTCGGTGGTCGACGGGATCCGGTGGCACTATCGGATCGAGCCCGACGAGGTGGCGATCGAGGCGAGCGACGATCTGCCATTGGAGCTGAAGCACCCGCTGCCGCTGGAGATCCGCCTGCGCCGCCCAACGACCGATCCCTGGCGCTAGCTAGGGAGAACGGGGTCGCGGTGGGACTCTGCGCGCCGGCGGCCGCCGAGTCGATCCCCCGCCGGTCGCCCTCCGAGGGCCGGCTGGACTGCCAGCCGCCAGCCACCTGTAAAGCCTTACTTGACACAACCACGCCTGATCGCCCACTCTGGCGTCGATGATCCAGAGCTTCCGGCACAAGGGGCTCGCGAAGTTCTGGAACGAGGGTGATCCCCGAGGGATCCGGGCGGACCTGCGCGAGCGCGTCCGCCGGCGGCTGACGGCGCTCGATGCCGCGCAGGACGTTTCTGCGGCAACGGGGCCGGCTTCTGGCTGCGCCTGCAGGCTACCCACGACCTATGGCACGCCGAGCGGAAGCTGCGGGCCGAGGTGAGCAAGATCCCCCAGCACGACCTCGACGTCCCGATCGGGTAGGCGGATCACCAGGTGGAGCGAGCTCCCGAGGGCGCCCGCCGCCGAGCGTAGCGTCGACACCCGGACGTCGCGGCGGCGCTCGAGCTTCGAGTAGTCGGACTGCGAGATTCCCATCGCGCGGGCGACCTCCGCTTGCGTCTTGCCCAGGGAGACCCGGAGGTCGGCGAGCGTCCCGACCTCCGCCTCCTCGGCGCCGCGAGCGCCGCGCGGGTTGCGGCAGCGCTCGATCCAGGCCCGCAGCAGCGGCGAGGTCCCGTACATCGGGCAGGCGTCGACGAGGCGCGCGACGGCCTCCGCCAGCTCGCCGTCGGGGTCGCGCTCGATCCGCCGCAGCAGCGGGCGCCAGTCGTCGAGGTCGCCGCGGTCGAGGAGGTCGTGGATCGCCGCCAGCGGCAGCTCCTCGACCGGCGTGTCCGGAGCGATCTCCAGGTGCCGGTGGATCACGGCGCCTCCCCGGCGTCGCCGGCTTCCAGCGCCCGATCGAGAACCCGCACCGCGACCCGCCGGCAGGCGTCGGCCACCGCGCCCCAGTCCTGCCAGCGGCGGTCGAGCTTCCGATAGAAGCGGAGATCGACCCGGTCCAGGTCGTCGGGCCGCGGCTCGGCGAGCTGCTTGGCCGCCTGGGTGGCGATCCGACGTCCGCCGGCCCCCTGCTGGTCGGCGTAGTAGTCGTCCAGCGACAGGACGACCTCGGCCGCGGCATCCGGTCCGAGCCGGTCGGCGAGGGCGGCGAAGTCGATGTAGTCGCGCGTCGCGTTGCGCATCAGGCAGAGCCAGGCCTTGATGCGTGCGATCTCCTCGAGGGTCGGCACCCGCACCTTCCGCGCACCGACGGCGACCTCTTCGACCTCGAGCGGGCGCCGCCGGATCAGGTTGCGCACCCCGGTCTCGACGCCGTCGAGCGAGCCGAGGATCAGCACCGGCCGGTGGACCCGGGCGGTGACCCAGCCGTCCGTCTCCTCGAGCGCCTGGAGGATGCCGTCGAAGCGCCCTCCGAGGTCGGCCACCACGTGATCGTCGTCGAAGGAAACCCGGTGCGCGGCATGGTGCGCCGCCGCCGATCCGCCGACCAGCACGGCGTCCGGCACCAGCTCCTGGAGCCGTGCCGCCGCCTCGAGGACCGCTTCCCAGTCGGGAGGGGACGGGGTCGTCATGCCAGTGATTATACTCACTTGCCGGCCCAGATGAGCCAGCGAGCGCCTATCGGGGCGACTGCGCCCCCGCCAGGCTTCGGAAGCTCCTCAAGCCGGCCAAGGACTCCTGCGCTTTGGAACCATGATCCCGAACCCGAGTCAGCACGGCGTGACCACGTCGGTAGGTGCGCCTCGAGCTCGTCCGCGAGCGGGGGGCGGCGGTGGCCGAGTACGTCGAGGCCCTGCGAGCGCTGCCTCGGGCGACGGTGCGCCCGCCCGCGGCGGCGCGATAGTCTTCGCCTGTCCACAATGCCAGGAGGCGAACCATGAGGGAGTCACAGCGCGTTTTCCGCGGGTCGTTCGGCGCCGGGTTGCTCGCGCTTCTGCTGCTCGTGCCGGCGGCGCTTTCGGTGGCCGCCGCCGAGGAGGAGAAGGTGAGCGAGGAGGTGCAGGCGGCGCGGGGGAAGGTAACGTTCCGCGTCTACTGCAGCAACTGCCACGGCGCGGACGCCAAGGGGGAGGGCAAGATCGCGCCGCTGCTCAGCGTCCGCCCGACCGACCTCACGCGACTGATCCGGGAGGAGGACGAGGGGGAGTTCCCCGCCGAGCGGGTGCGCGCGGCGATCGACGGCCGCAAGGAGGTCCGCGGCCACGGTTACCGCGAGATGCCGGTGTGGGGCGACGCCTTCCAGCCCACCGAGGGCGACCCGCTCGACCCCAAGAAGACCGAGACGGCGGAGAAGAAGATCGGCGAGCTGGTCGCCTATCTGCGCACGCTGCAGGCGACCGACTGACCCGGATCGCCGTCCAGCCGGACGGGGGCACCGCCCGCGCCGCGGCCGTCGGTGACGACGGTCAGGACCTGGCCGTCGAGCGCCCGCCACCAGCCGTGGAACCGCTCGCCGCGCTCGGCGTCGCGGACCGCGAGGGGGTGCCAGCCGGCGGGGTCGGCCGCGCCCTCCTCGTCGAGGCGCGTCACCTCGACGCTGCGGGTGTCGCGGCGCAGGCCGGTGCGCAGGGCCTTGAGCGCGCTCTCCTTGGCGCTCCATACGAGGGCGGCATAGAGCGGGCGGCGGCGGGGGGAGAGGCGCAGTGCGCGGCGGGCCTCGCGCGCGGTGAAGAAGTCGCGCAGGAACGCCTCGCTGCGCGGCTCGACGGTCTCGAGGTCGCAGCCCAGACGGAGGCCGCCGGAGACCGCGCAGGCGGCGCGACCGTCGCGATGGGTGATGGAGATCACCAGCGGCAGCGGCTGATCGCCGAGCCAGGCGCGGGGTCCGCCGTCCGGGTCGGCGAGGATCTCCAGGGCGGCGAGCGGGTCGGTCAGCCCGGCGAACGCGCGCACCGCCCGCTTCGCGCACCAGCGCCCCAGGCGCCAGTCGATCCGCCGCTTGGCCACGTGCAGCGCCGCGAGGCGCGACCGCTCGCGCGGCCCCAGCCAGGCGTCGTGCGCGGGGACCTCGGCCGTCGAGCCGAGCAGCCAGCCGATCCGCGGGGCGGCCATGCCGCGGCCCTCCGCTGCGCTCCGGGCACCGGCCAGGTCCCGACCGGGCAGCCAGCCGATCCGCGGGGCGGTCATGCCGCGGGCTCCCGGCGCGGACCGGCCGGCGCTCAGGCCTCCGCCACCGCCGCGCGCAGCGGCGCGAGCTGGGCCTCGGGCACCGCGCCGGGCAGCGCGATCGTCCGGTAGCCCTCGAGCCGCAGGAGCAACGTCCCGGACTCGTCGACCACTTCGGCGTCGAAGGCCCCGTCGCCGGCGCGCGGCCGGACCACGGCGTGGACCCGGCCGTTGGCCCCCGGCCGGCGCGGATGGAACTGCAGGCGGTCGATGTGCCGGGGCAGGCCCAGCTTGCCCGCGCGCCCCAGTTCCCACAGGCCCGCGGTCTGGAGGCACAGCTCGATCTGCCGCGGGTCGAGCACGGTGGTCGAATCCGCCGGCAGGTGATGGGCGGGCAGGGTCGCGGGCATGCGCCCGACCATCGCCGCGCCGGCGCGCCAGGCGCTCTCGACCACGCGGTAGGCGGGGCCGTGGAAGTACGGGCCGTAGACCTCCTCGGCCCCGACGGCGGCGCCGGCGGCGGGCGCCGGCCGCTCGGCGCGGGCGACCGCGGCCGGCTGGCGCGCGAGGCGGACCCGGGCCGTGAAGTGGACGGTCTCGACCGGCTCCTCGCTCGCCGGCAGCGTCCGCCGGCCGACCAGGCGGCAGTCGGCGACGAGGCCGCCGTCGTCGCCGGTCAAAACCGCCTCGACCGAGACCCGCCGCGGCCGGTCGCGGTAGAACTTGAACGGGGCGAGGAACTCGACGTCCTCGACCCCGACCACCTGCCAGTCGGGGAAGAGCAGGCCCGCCGCCTCGGCGAACGCCTCGATGCCGGCGACGCCGGGCAAGACCGCGGTGCCGTCGATGCGGTGGTCGTCGAGGAACGGCTGCCCGCGGGGGTCGAGCTCGGTCTCGACCACCAGGCCGCGGTGGACGTCCATCGTCACGACCTCGCCGGCGAGCGGCCGCGGCGGCCGCGTCGCCACCGCCGCCACGTCGAGGCCGCCGGTGGCGTCCCACTCTTCGAGCAGCGCGCCCAGGCCCTGCGCCACCACCACCTCGCCGCGGGTGCCGGCGCGCAGCTCCCGGCGCACGGTCGGGATGCCGGCCTCCGGCGGCAGCATGGCGATCCCGGCGCGCTCCATCATCGTCGGGATCGAGCCCCGGGCGGCCATGCCGATGCCCGCCCACGCCGTCCAGTCGAGGGCGCAGGCGCGGGTCTCCGGCCGCGTGCGGCGCAGGGCCGAGGTGCTCTTGGCCAGCAGCTCGTTGGCGGCGCTGTAGTCGGTCTGGCCGGCGTTGCCGAAGCGGCCGGCGATCGAGCTGAAGACCACGGTCGCCCCGAGCGGCAGGTCGCCGGCGGCGCGCAGGAGGTTGTGCCAGCCCTCGGCTTTGACGTCGAAGACGCGGTCGAACTCCTGCGCGCTCTTGTCGGGCAGGAGGTGCGAGACCTCGAGGCCGGCGGCGTGGATCAGGACGTCGATCCGGCCGTGGGCGGCCCGGATCTCCGCCACCGCCCGCTCGACGGCCGCGGCGTCGAGCAGGTCGAGGCTCCGGTAGTAGGCGGCGCCGCCGGCGCGCTCGACCGCCTCGACCGCCGCCCGCGCCGCGTGCTTTCGCTCGAGCGCGGCCAGCTCCTTTTCGACCTTGGCCGGGGTCGCGCGCTCGCCGCGCGTGCTGATGCGCGCGAAGAGGTCGCGCTGGAGCCCTTCGCGGTCGGCGGCGAAGCGGGCGAGGTCGGGATCGTCGGGGTCGGGCTCGGGGGCGAGGTCGAGCAGGTAGAAGGTGCCGGCCGAGGCGGCGGCGAGGTCGGCGACGATCGCCGAGACGATGCCGCCGGCGGCGCCGGTGACCACGAACACCGTGTCCTTGCCGAGGGCGACGACCTTGCCCGCGCCCGGGCGTTCGCCGAGCGGCCGCTCCGCGAGCCCGACCGTCCAACGCAGCTCGTCGGCGTGGCCGATCTCGACCGCGCCCGGGTCGGCGAGGGTCTCCGCGATCAGCGCGTCAGCGAGCGCCGCCGTCTCGCGGCCGGCGGGGAAGTCGATGACCTTGACGGTCGCGAGCGGGCGCTCGCGCTGGAACGCCTTGGTGAACCCGCCGACCGCTCCGCCGAGCGGCGCCGTCGCCCCCGCCTCGTCGCAGCCGTGCCGGCCGCCGAGGCGGGTGGCGGCGATCAGGAACGAGCCGGGCGCCTCGAAGACGTCGTAGAGCGCGCGGGCGGCGGTCGAGAGCCGCTTGACCCGGCGAGTCGTCTCGGCGCGGAAGCCGGCGCGATCGAGGCGCGCGAGATCGCCCTCGTCGTCGAGCGCGGGCAGCCAGTAGACGCCGTGGACGGCGCCCTGCGCCCGCCAGGCCGCGAGCTGGGCTTCGAGAGTCGCGGCCTCGGCTTCGGGATCGACGAGCAGGACCGCGACGCCCCGCTTCTCCAGGCGCGCCGCGAGCGCCGCGCCGACGCCGCCGCGGTCGGGCGCGACCGCCACCCGCACGCCGGTTTCGAGCCGCGCTCCGGTCGGCTTGCACTTGTCGAGGGGCGGCCGCAGCATCGGTACGGGCACGCGCCGCGGGACGGCCGCGGCCGCCTGCTCGCTGCCTGCCAGCGTCGCCGGCTCCGGCGCGGCGGGCGCTGGGGTCGCCTCTCCACCGGTTTCGAGCGTGGCCGGCTCCGGCACCGCGGGCGTCGGGCCGGGCTCG
>CAZNIX010000228.1:0-7748 GCA_964573125.1 uncultured Thermoanaerobaculia bacterium | reverse complement strand
GGGGGGGTGTGCCCCCCCCCACGCCCCGGGCCGGAGCTCCAACCACCACGAGCGCCGGTGCCGGGGGAAGAGCGCCCACGCCCCGGACCGGCGCTCCCGTGTGACTCCGCCGCGACCGGACGGTGACCCCTCGTTGACAGCCCGCCGCCCCCTCCCTAAGATGCCGGGCAACGATCGCGACGGACCCGACGGTCCCCGAGGAGGCCGCCATGAACGGACGGCTCGGCGCCTGCATCCTGGCCGCGGGGCTCTGCGCCCTGCCCCTCCCACTCGACGCCCAGACCACGGGCAGCGTCCGCGGCGAGGTCACCGACGCCGCCGAGGCGCCGCTCCCGGGGGTCACCCTCACGCTCACCGGCGAGGCGATCCGCGGCGCCGAGCGCGTCACGGTCACCGGCGCCGCGGGCGGCTTCCTGTTCACCGGCCTGCCGCCGGGTCTCTACGCCGTGCGCGGCGAGCTGGACGGCTTCACGCCCCAGGAGCTGACCGCGGTGCGGGTGCGGATCAACTCCACCACCTCGTTGCGGCTGGTGCTCGCGCCGCTCGAGGCGATCCACGAGGAGATGACGGTCACCTCCGAGGCGCCGCTGATCAACCTCACCGGCTCCGAGTTCGGCAACAACTACAGCGCCGAGTTCCTCGAAGACCTGCCGACCCAGCGCAACTTCTGGGACCTGGTGTCGGCCTCGCCCGGGATGAGCCAGGCGACCCACGGCAGCGACCGCCAGTCGGCCTACGGCTCCAACATCCAGTCCAACAGTTGGCACGTCGACGGCCTCGACACCTCGGCGCCGGAGACCGGCTCGTCGTGGTGGTACATCAACCCGGACACCATCGAGGAGATCCAGGTGCTCGGCGTCGGCGCCCCGGCCGAGTTCGGCAACATGCTCGGCGCCGCGTTCAACGTGGTGACCAAGTCGGGGACCAACGACTTCCACGGCGCGTTCAACGCCTACTACCAGGACGACGCGCTGACCGAGGGCAACGTCGAGGTCGACGGCGTCGGCTTCACGCGCGACCGCTACCACGACCTCACGCTGATCGCGGGCGGCCCGCTCAAGCGCGACCGCGCCTGGTTCTTCGGCGCGGTCCAGACCCAGCGCGACGCGATCTCCCAGCCCGGCGCCGACCCCGCGTTCGCGCCCGAGACCAGCTACGACCGCTTCGACGTCAAGCTCGACCTGAGCCTCGGCGACGCCAACCAGCTCTCGGCCAAGTACCACTTCGAAGACTGGGCGATCCCGGAGGCGGGGAGCGCCTTCATCGCGCCCGAGGCGACCGGCTTCGAGTCCGGGGAGAACCCGGCCTGGGGGCTCTCCTTCACCTCGGTGCTCAGCCCCGAAAGCCTGCTCGAGCTGCGCTACGCCGGCTGGTGGGGCGACGACTTCTGGCGCTCGATCACCGGCTCGAGCGCGGCGCCGTTCGTCGACTTCTCGCCCCCCGGCGGCGGGCCGCCGCTCTACAGCAACGGCGTGCCGTTCCCGTTCGACTACGAGACCTGGCACAACCAGGCCGACGCCAAGCTCTCCTACTTCGCCGACGACTTTCTCGGCGGCGAGCACGACTTCCGCTTCGGCGTCCAGTACAGCCGCGGCTCGGCCGAGACCGACGTCTTCGCCGGCTTCGAGGGCGGCTACTACTACCGCTACGAGTACTACGCCGGCTACCCCTACTACTACCGCTACACGTTCACGCCGTTCCGCTACGGCGCCGAGCAGGAGTCGTACGCCGGCTACATCGACGACTCGTGGAAGGTCACCGACCGCCTGACGCTCAACCTCGGCGTGCGCTACGACCACCACTCGGGGTGGTTCCCCGACTACCCGCGCCTCGACGAGGACGGCAACTCGACCGGCGAGACCATCCCCGGGATCGACGACGTCATCGACTGGGACCACGTCTCGCCCCGGATCGGATTCGCCTGGGTCGCGACCGACGACCAGAAGACCGTCCTCCGCGGCTCGTTCGGCGTCTACCGCGACGGCAACGTCAGCGGCAACTGGGACTATCCGCCGCCCGGCGTGCCGCCGACCCAGCTCTACGTCCTCGACACCGAGACCGGCGAGTACGAGCTGATCTTCGAGGAGACGGTCGACGCGTTCGCGATCGACCCCGATCTCGAGGCGCCGCGCACCCTCCAGTACGCGCTCGGCGCCGAGCGCCAGCTCGGCGACTCCTGGGCGGCCGGCGTCCAGCTCCTCTACAAGGACACCGACAAGCTGGTCGGCTGGGAGATCCTCGACGACGGCGTCTACGCCCCGTTCGAGTTCGTCGATCCCGAGACCGGCCAGGTCTTCCAGTTGGTCGAGTTCGACGCGGACGGGGCGCCGACCCGGCGCAAGGGGAACCGGCCGGGCGCCGGCTCGCTGGCGCCGCCCGGGGCCGAGTACGAGCAGGAGTACCGCGCGGCGATCCTCACCCTCGAGCGCCGGCAGGCGGGCGGCTGGAGCCTGCTCGGCTCCTACACCTACTCGGAGTCCGAGGGGCTGATCCCGCGCATGCTCGCCCAGGACCAGTTCAATCCCTTCTACGGCAGCCGCGAGGGCTTCGACCCCAACCACTTCATCAACGCCCGCCAGCTCCTGCAGGCGGACCGCCGGCACATGTTCCGGCTCCAGGGGGACTTCGACCTGCCCTGGGACCTCGCGCTGAGCACCGTGGTCAACCTCCAGAGCGGGCGCCCCTACAACCGCCAGGCGCGGGCGCCGCTCGCCCAGGGGCTGACCAGCTTCATCGTCGAGCCGGCGTCGGACGACAACCGCCTCCCCTCGACGACCCTGATCGACGTCAGCCTCGGCAAGCGCTTCCAGCTCCCGCGCGGCGTCGAGCTCAAGCTCGACGCCCAGGTCTTCAACCTGCTCAACGACGACTCCCCGCAGTACTGGGAGACCCTCGTCCTCGCCCCCGGCGACCGCTACGCCCAGAGCGATTTCGTGCTCCCCCGGCGGCTGATGCTGCGGGTGGGGTTGGAGTTTTGAGCCGGCCGCCCGCCTCACAAGATCTTGGGGTCCGTGGTGGTCAGGTCCCCAAGATCTGGGTTGACGGCCTGTCCCGGTTTCACTAGCCTGGGAGCGCCTCGCGACAGCGTCTGGGCGGCGGCGCTCAGATTGCGCCTCCCGGATCCGTCTGGTAGGAGGAGCGGTCGCGAGACCGAGCCGCCGATGACCTGGAACCGAGCCGCCCGCTTGCCGTCCGCCGCGGTCCAGCAGCCGCTTCTCGAGGAGCCGCCGCGGTCGCGGCGGGCGCGGCTCGACGCCGGGATCGAGCGGCGGTTCGACGTCCCCTTCGTCGCTCGGCTCGCGCTCAAAGAAAAGCAGATCCAGCAGAACGTCCGGCCGGTCATCGCGGTCCACAAGTGGTTCGCGCGGAGACCGGGTAGCCTGTTCCGGGCGTTGCTCCTGGCGGAGTTCGGGGACGGTCCGCTGCGCGAGGCCTACTATGCCCCGCATCGCTTCGAAGGGCTCAAGGTCGCCGATCCGTTCATGGGCGGCGGCACGCCGCTGCTCGAGGCCAACCGGCTCGGCTGCGACGTCGCCGGCTGGGACGTCAATCCGATGGCGTGGTGGATCGTCCGCCAGGAGATCGCCGGCCTCGATCTCGCGGCCTACGTCCAGGAGGCCCGGAGCATCGGCGACTCCCTGGCGCGCGAGATCGGAGACCTGTACCAGACCCGTTGTGACGGCTGCGGTAGGACCGACGCTCCCGCCAAGTACTGGATCTGGGTCAAGACCCAGCCGTGCAGCGCCTGCGGCGAGGCGATCGACCTGTTCCCCGGCTACCTGCTCGCCGCCGCCGACCGTCACCCCCGCAACGTGCTGATCTGCGCCGGCTGCGGAGGGCTGACGGAGGTCGAGGATCGGCAGCGGCCCGGCGGCTGCGCCCACTGCCGGGCGGCGCTCGTCGTCGCCGGACCGGCGCGCCGGGGCCGCTGTCGCTGCCCTCGCTGCGGCGAAGAGAACCGCTATCCCCGCCCGCGGTCCGGGCCGCCGGCGCACCGGCTGGTCGCCCTCGAGCATCACTGCCGGGAGTGCGCGCCGCGCCACCGCGGGCGCTTCTTCAAGGCGCCGGACCGCGAGGACCTCCGGCGCGTCGCCGCGGCCGACCCCCGCCTGCGCGCAGCCGACCTCTCCCTGGTGCCCGAGGATCCGATCCCGCCCGGGGACGAGACCGACCGCCTCCACCGATGGGGCTACCGGCGCTTTCGGGAGCTGTTCAACCCGCGGCAGCTCCTCGGGCTCGCGAGCCTGGCGGCCCGCGTCGCGGCGGTCGCGGAGCCGGGGCTGCGCGAGGCGCTCGCGACCAACCTCTCGGACCTCCTCCGCTACCAGAACATGCTCTGCCGCTACGACACCCGGTCGCTCAAGTCGCTCGACGTCTTCTCGGTCCACGGCTTCCCGGTCGGGCTCGTGCAGTGCGAGTCGAACCTCCTCGGCATCCGCAGCGGAGGCGACGACGGCGCCAGCGTCGGCAGCGGCGGCTGGTCGAACATCGTCGACAAGTTCGCCCGCGCCAAGCAGTACTGCGCGGAGCCGTTCGAGATCCGCTACGCCAAGCGGGGCACGCAGATCGTCGCGATGCCCGGCGAGTGGATCGGCGACCGGCGGAACGGTGCGGCAGCCCCGGAGCGCCGCGTCGAGCTGCATTGCGGCAGTGCCACCGAGGCGAATCTCCCGGCCGCGAGCCTGGACGCCGTCTTGACCGACCCCCCGTACTTCGCGAACGTCCAGTACGCCGAGTTGATGGAGTTCTGCTATGTATGGCTGCGCAAGCTCGCCGGCGCCCAGGAGGCCGCGTTCGCCGAGGCCACCACCCGCCGGGCGGGTGACCTCACCGGCAACGCCACCCTCGACCATGGCCTCGAGCACTTCACCGAGGGTCTCTCGCGCGTTTACCAGCGCCTCGCGTGCGCCCTCAAGCCCGGCCGCCCCTTCGCGTTCACCTACCATCACAACTCCCTCGACGCCTACTACCCGGTGGCGGTGGCGCTCCTCGACGCCGGTCTGGTGTGCACCGCCGCGCTGCCGTGTCCGGCCGAGATGGGCGGCTCGATCCACATCCACAAGTCCGGCTCGTCGATCGTCGACACCGTGTTCGTCTGCCGCTCCACGGGTGCCGTCCCCGCCCGCCTCCTTGCCGGCACCGCACCGGAAGTGGCCGCTCTCGTCGCCGCCGATCTCGATCTCCTCCACGCCGCCGGCGTCCCGGTCACCCGCGGCGACGCCCGCTGCGTCGCCTACGGCCACCTGAT
Source organism: uncultured Thermoanaerobaculia bacterium (assembly GCA_964573125.1). Lineage (GTDB taxonomy): Bacteria > Acidobacteriota > Thermoanaerobaculia > Multivoradales > JBCCEF01 > CAVSQV01. The sequence goes on along the minus strand of CAZNIX010000228.1, from coordinate 2,500 downwards.
CCGGCTGGCGGTGTGGGGGCTTCGAGGCCGCTGGGATCGCGAGGCCTCCTGGGCGCAAAAGCTCGCCCGAGTGCGCGAGTCTGTCTCCCTGCTGCCAGACTGGCAATCGGCTGCTGCGCAGCCCGACAGGGCTTGCGATGGCAGCCAACGGCTATGACCCATAGACCCTGGCACCGACAGCGGCAATCCGATCCGCGAAGGAAGGACGATCCTGGTGGAAAACGCAGAGGGCTTCTGGTCGTATGTTCATGCCGACGATGAGGCGGAGGGCGGGCGAATCACTGATCTTGCACGAGATATCCGTGCACAGTATGAGATGCAGACCGGCGACAGCATCCGTCTCTTTGTGGATAAGGAAGGCATAGAATGGGGTGACGCCTGGAGTGGGAAGATTGAATCTAATCTTGCGTCAGTTGCCTTCTTCATCGCAGTCCTAACACCAAGGTACTTCATGAGCCCGGAGTGTCGTAGAGAGCTACAGTCGTTCGCCCGGCAGGCAAAGCGACTGGGGATCGAGCAGATCGTCCTCCCTCTCCTTTACGTTGACCTACCTGCGCTCCACGAAGAGGATGAGACGGACGACCTAATCAGGTTGGTAAAGGGGCTACAGTGGGAGGACTGGAGAACCCTCCGCTTTGCGGAACCCTCCTCTGCAGAGTACCGGAGGAATACTGCCCGACTTGCAACGCGACTAGCGGAGGCCAACAGGAGGGCCGAGGGCGATAGCGTGGAAACGAAGCTGGATGCCAAAGATGTCGACGAAGAGCGGACTGACGATGCTCCTGGCGAGATCGAACTCATGGCACTGGCTGAAGAAACGATGCCGAAGTGGACCGAGACAGTCCAAGCGATCGGTCAGGAAATCGAAAGAGTCGGAGCAATAATGCAGCAGGGAACCGACGACCTCCGTCGAGGGAACGAACAAAGGAAGGGCTTTGCATCAAGGGTCATTGTAGCTCAGCGGATGGCTAAGCAACTGGAAGAGCCGGCCGAGCGCGTTTGGTCGCTTGGCAACCACTTCGTAACACAGCTCCATGATCTTGACCCAGGGATCCGGATTATTCTCGAGAGAGCTCCCCGCGAAATACGTGACAATCCAGATTCTAAAGCCGAGCTCTGCGCCTTTCTCGACGTGATAGGACGAATGAGTGCTTCGGCTCGTCCGGCGCTTGAGACTACTCAGAGGATGATTGACAGCGTTGCACCATTGGAAAAGATGTCTAGGCACTTGAGGCCGGTATTACGCAGGATGCGCCAGGGGCTAGCGGTCATGGTGGAGGCGCGAGAGGTCATCGAACAATGGGTACGGTTGATCGATGATTCCGGAGTGGAGTGCGAGGAAAACCTCACCCAATCTGGCGGCGCGTGAATGTTGGGTCAACGACGCCCTCGGTCCCGTCGTGCGCGACACCGACGGCCGCGTGTTCACGCTCGCGACCCTCGCCGAGCTGCTCACCGTCGAGCCGTTCCCGGCGCTGGTGCGGGAGCCGTCGCGCCCGTGAGGTGGCGCTCGAACCACTCCACGTACCGCTCGAGCTTGTCCTTCTCGTAGGAGGGGACGGTCAGGGTGTGGGCCTGGCCGGGGTAGACGATGAGGCGGGTTTCGGCCTTGCCGAGGCGGCGGAGGGCGAGGTAGAGCTGCTCGGAGTTGACCACCGGGACGTTCCAGTCGCGCTCGCCGCAGAGGACCAGGGTCGGCGTCACCACGCGGTCGAGGCGGTAGAAGGGGGAGAGCCGCTCCCAGAGCGGGCGGCTCGCGGGCTCCCAGGGGAGGCCCAGCTCGCCCTCCCACCAGCGCTGGTACTGGTCGTGGCCGTAGTTGGCGGCGTAGAGGGTGGCGCTCGCGCCGCTGATCGCGGCCTTGAAGCGCGGGGTCCGGGTGATCACCTGGTTGGTCAGCATGCCGCCGTAGGACCAGCCGCCGACGCCGAGCCGCTCGGGGTCGGCGAGGCCGCGCTCAACCGCGCGGTCGAGCGCGGCGATCACGTCGTCGTAGTCGGTTTCGCCCCACTTCCGCCAGATGCCGAGCGCGAACTCCTGGCCGCGGCCGGTCGAGCCGCGCGGGTTGGGGCGGACGACCAGCCAGCCGCGGGCGGCGAAGAGCTGGGCCTCGAAATCGAAGCCCCAGTCGTGCTGCGCCTGGGGGCCGCCGTGGATCCAGAGCACCGCCGGATGGGGCGGCCGCGTTCCCGCGGCGGCCGGGGGGTGGACGAGGAAGCTCTGGATCGTCGTGCCGTCGCGGCTCGCGGCGTCGAAGCTCTCGACCGCGCCCAGCTCGACGCCGTCGAGCGCGCGGTCGTTGGTCCGGGTCAGGCGGAGGAGCGCGCCGCTCCCCTCCGCGCCCCGCCAGAGGTGGACCTCGGCCGGCCGGTGCGGCTCGGCGAGGGTGAGCGCGACGGCGTCGCCGGCCGCGCCGCCCGCGCCGGGATCGAACGCGTAGACCACCCGCTCGCCGCCGACCAGCAGCTCGATGCCGCGCCGCTCGCGCTCGGCGTCGTCG
>CAZNIX010000227.1:0-7831 GCA_964573125.1 uncultured Thermoanaerobaculia bacterium | reverse complement strand
GGTGGTCGCCGAGGGCGCCGACCTCGGCCTCGCCCTCGACGGCGACGCCGACCGCCTGATCCCGGTCGACGCCGCCGGCCGGGTGCGCGACGGCGACGCCGTGCTCTACCTGTGGGCGCGGGCGCTGCACCGCGCCGGCCGCCTCGACCCGCCGCGGATCGTCGTCACCTCGATGAGCAACCTCGGCCTCGAGCGCGCGCTCGCGCGCTGGGGGATCGGCGTGGTGCGCTGCGGGGTCGGCGACCGCGAGGTGGTCGCGACCATGCGCCGCGAGGGGATCGCGCTCGGCGGCGAGCAGTCCGGCCACGTCGTCCACCTCGGCCTCGCGACCACCGGCGACGGCCTGCTCACCGGCCTCCAGCTCGCGGCGATCGTGCGCGCCTCCGGCCGCCCGCTCGCCGAGCTGCTCGCCGGCTTCGAGCGCTACCCGCAGGTACTGACCAGCGTCCGGGTCGCGACCAAGCCGGCGCTCGCCTCGCTGCCGCGGGTGGCGGCGGCGGCGCGCGCGGTCGAGCGGAAGCTCGGCGCCGACGGCCGGCTGGTGCTGCGCTACAGCGGCACCGAGCCGCTGGCGCGGATCATGATCGAGGGACCGGACGAGGCGACCGTGCGCGGGCTGGCCGGCGAGCTGGCGGCGGCGATCGCGGCCGAGATCGGAGACCTCAGGGAGGAGCGGAGCGGATGAAGACCCGGCTGTCGGTCAACGTCGATCACGTCGCCACCGTGCGCCAGGCGCGGCGGGCGGCCTACCCGGACCCGGTCGAGGCGGCGCTCGCCGCGCTCGCCGCCGGCGCCGCGGGCATCACCGTCCACCTGCGCGCCGATCGCCGCCACATCCAGGACGACGACGTCGCTCGCCTGCGCGAGGCGGTGCGCGCCAAGCTCAACCTCGAGCTGGCGGCCGAGGACGAGATGCTCGCGATCGCCGCCCGGCTGCGTCCCGACCAGGTGACGCTGGTGCCCGAGCGCCCCGAGGAGGTGACCACCGAGGGCGGCCTCGACCTGCTCGCCCACGGCGAGCGGATCGACCGCGCCGCCCGCCGGCTCGCCGAGGCCGGCATCGCGGTCTCGCTCTTCCTCGACCCCGACCCGCGCCAGGTCGAGGCGCTCGCCGGCCTGCCCGGCCGCGCCGCCGGCGCGATCGCCGGTTTCGAGATCAACACCGACGCCTACACCCGCGCCCCCGACGACCGCGCGCGCCTGGACGCGATCGAGGACACCGCCGCCCACGGCGCCGCCGCCGGCCTCGAGGTCTACGCCGGCCACGGCCTGACCGCCGGCAACGTCGGCCCGATCGCCGCCGTCCCCGCGATCGAGGAGCTGAACATCGGCCACTGGCTGATCGCGCGCGCGATCGTCACCGGCCTCGACGCCGCGGTGCACGAGATGCTCGCCGCGATCGAGCGCGGCGAGGCCGGCTTCGATTAGGGGGCCTGCCGCCTCCCGATCGGGCTCGCCGCGGTCTTACTGCTCCCGCCCCCGCTCGATCTCGATTCCGCCGCCGCCGATCGCCTCCTCGGGGCTGGCGGCGATCAGGGCGGTCTCGGCGATCGGGAGCAGGACCCGGTGGACCCGGTCGCCGAAGCGGACGTTGGCCTCGTAGTAGCCGTGCGGGCTGACCTGGAGCAGGGTGCCGGGGCTCCCCTTCATGCCCAGCGCCGGGCTGTGGATCAGGACTTCGGCCGGTAGCTCCATCGCGGTCTCCTCCCTCACTCCTCGAAGTAGCCCTGCTCCTTGTAATCCTTGAGCTTACGCTGCAGGGTACGCAGCCCGATGTCGAGCAGGTCGGCGGCCTTGGCGCGGTGGCCGTCGGTGCGGCGCAAGGTCTCGAGGATCGCCTGGCGCTCGATCTCGGCCATCGTGCGCGGCCCGCCGGAGATCGGCTGCACCGGCGCCCCGGCCGCCGACACGGTCGCCGCGTCGCGCATCTCGGGCGGCAGGTCCTTGACCGTGACCTCCTCGCCCTGGTGGAAGATCACCAGCGACTCGAGCCGGTTGCGCAGCTCGCGCACGTTGCCCGGCCACGGGTAGCGGGTGAACACCTCGGCCGCCTCCGGGCTCAGGCGCATGAGCGGCTTGCCGTGCTCTTCGCAGAACGCCCCGAGGAAGTGCTCGACCAGCAGCGGGACGTCGTCCGGCCGGGCGCGCAGCGGCGGGATCGCGAGCGTGACCACCTTGAGCCGGTAGTAGAGATCCTCGCGGAAGCGTCCCTCGGCGACCTCCTTCTCGAGGTCGCGGTTGGTGGCGGCGATGAGCCGGAAGTCGACCTCGATCAGCTCGCTGCCGCCGACGCGCATGATCTGCCGCTCCTCGAGCACGCGCAGGAGCTTGACCTGCAGCTCCGGGTACAGCTCGCTGATCTCGTCGAGGAACATCGTCCCCCGGTGCGCGAGCTCGAACTTGCCGATCTTGCGCGTCACCGCGCCGGTGAACGCCCCCCGCTCGTGGCCGAACAGCTCGCTCTCGAGGATGTCGCTCGGGATGGCGCCGCAGTTGATCGCCAGGAAGCGCTCGCCGCGGCGCGGGCTGGCGTAGTGGAGGGCTTTCGCGACCAGCTCCTTGCCGGTGCCGCTCTCGCCGGTGACGAGCACCGTCGAGCGGGTGGGGGCGACCAGCCGCATCTGCTCGAACAGCCGCTCCATCGCGGTCGAGCGGCCGAGGATGCTCTCGAACCCGTAGCGCTTGTCCAGCTCGGAGCGGAGCTGGGTGACCTCCTCGCGCAGCTCCTCTTTCTCCATCAGGTTCGCGACCCGCGTGCGCAGCTCGTAGAGGTCGACCGGCTTGGTCAGGTAGTCGTCGGCGCCCACCCGCATCGCCTCGACCGCGGAGTCGATCGAGCCGAACGCGGTGACCAGGACCACGCGCAGCGGGTGGCCGGCCTCGCGCACCGCGGCCAGGAAGCCGAGGCCGTCGAGCCCCGGCATCCTGAGGTCGCACACCGCCACCCGCGCGCGCTGGGAGTCCTCGTCGAGGTAGGCGAGGGCGTTTCTGGCGTCGTCGAACGTGCGCACCCGGTAGCCGGCCTTCTCGAGCGCGATCGCCATCGACTCGCGCGAGCCGGTCTCGTCGTCGATCACCAGCACCGTGGGGGGCTCGGCCATAAGGCGCCATTCTGGCACACATCGTGGGGATGAAACGGTAGACTGCCGGGCGGAATGAGCGCCGGGACCACCACGCTGGAGGGGACTTTGGAGCGGGTCGTGTTCTCGAATCCGGAGAACGCGTGGAGCGTGGTGCGGCTGACGACGGCGGGGGGCGGAGGGCCGGTGACGGCGGTGGGGAGCCTCCTCGGCGTGCGGCCGGGGGAGAGCCTGCGCCTCGAGGGGGCGTGGGAGGACGACCCGAAGTTCGGGCGGCAGTTCCGGGTCGAGTCCTACCTGACGGTGACGCCGGGGACGCTCGCCGGGATCGAGAAGTACCTCGGCTCGGGGCTGATTCCGGGGGTCGGGCCGGTGATGGCGCGGCGGCTGGTCGCCCGCTTCGGCCTCGAGACCCTGGACGTGATCGACAAGCACCCCGAGAAGCTCAAGCGGGTCAAGGGGATCGGCAAGCGGCGCCGCGAGCAGATCCGCGCCGCCTGGCAGGAGCAGCGCGAGGTCCGGGACCTGATGATCTTCCTCCAGGCGCACGGGGTCGCCACCCACCACGCGGCGAAGATCTTCAAGACCTACGGCCGGAGCGCGATGGCGGTGGTGCGCGAGGACCCCTATCGCCTCTCGGCCGAGGTCTACGGCATCGGCTTTCTGAGCGCCGACCGGATCGCGACCGCGCTCGGGCTGCCCCCCGACGCGCCGCAGCGGGCGCGCGCGGGGCTCCTCCACGCGCTCGCGGCCGCCGCCGACCAGGGACACGTCTACCTGCCCCGCGCGCGCCTGCTCGCCGACGCCGAGGCGCTGCTCGGGGTCGGCCGCGAGCCGCTCGAGGCGGCGCTCGAGGCGCTGGCGCGCTCCGGCGAGGTGGTCGTGGCGGAGCCGCCGCCCCCGCCGGACGGCGGGCGCGCGGTCGAGCGCGCGCCGCGCGGTGACGGCGACGGGTTTCCGGCGGTCTACGCCAAGCCGCTCGCGGTCGCCGAGGAAGGGCTCGCGGCGCGCCTCCGCGCGCTGCTCGACGACCGCTCGAAGCCGCCGGTGCTCGACGCCGACAAGGCGCTCGCCTGGTTCGAGAAGCGCGAGCGGCTCCGCCTCGCCGGCGAGCAGCGCGAGGCGATCCGCAGGGCGCTGACCAGCCGGGTGCTGGTGATCACCGGCGGCCCGGGCACCGGCAAGACGACGCTGGTGCGCGGGATCGTCGCGATCCTGACCGCCAAGGGGCAGGAGGTGCTGCTCGCCGCCCCCACCGGCCGCGCCGCCAAGCGCCTGGCCGAGGCGACCGGGCGCGAGGCGAAGACCATCCACCGGCTGCTCGAGTACAACCCCCTGACCCGCTCCTTCGAGCGCGGCCCCGACCACCCGCTCGAGGCCGACCTGGTGATCCTCGACGAGACCTCGATGCTCGACACCACGCTCGCCTATCACGCGGTCAAGGCGGTGCCGGCCGGCGCGCGGCTGGTGCTGGTCGGCGACGTCGACCAGCTCCCCTCGGTCGGTCCCGGGCGGGTGCTCGCCGACCTCATCGAGTCCAAGGCCGTCGACGTCGTGCGCCTGACCGAGATCTTCCGCCAGGCCGCGGCGAGCCTGATCGTGCGCAACGCCCACCGGGTCAACGCCGGCGAGATGCCGGACCTCGGCGCGAGCGCGGCGCGCTCCGACGCCGACTTCTACTTCATCGACCGCCGCGAGCCGGAGGCGGTCGCCGAGACCGTCGTCCACCTGGTGTGCGACCGCATCCCGCAGGGGTTCGGTTTCGACCCGCTCGAGGACATCCAGGTGCTGACCCCGATCCACCGCGGCCCGCTCGGCACCGAGACCCTCAACCGCCTGCTGCGCGAGCGCCTCAACCCCGGGCCCGGCCCCGAGGTCGCGCGCGGCGCGCGCTCGTTCCGGGTCGGCGACAAGGTGATGCAGATCCGCAACAACTACGAGCTGGACGTCTTCAACGGCGACCTCGGGCGGGTGGCCGGGATCGACGCCGAGCACGAGCGCGTGCGCCTGGTTTTCGACGGCCGCGCCGTCCACCACGAGTTCGCGACCCTCGACGAGCTGACCCTCGCCTACGCCTGCTCGATCCACAAGGCGCAGGGAAGCGAGTACCCGTGCGTGGTGGTGCCCGTGCACACCGCCCACTGGGTGATGCTCCAGCGCAACCTCCTCTACACCGCGCTCACCCGCGCCCAGAAGCTGGTGGTGCTGGTCGGCGAGCTGCGAGCGGTCGCGGTCGCGGTGCGCAACCGCAAGGTCCAGGACCGGTTCACGCTGCTCGCGGAGCGGCTGGCGGCGGGGGCTCGGACGGGCGAGATCGGCCCCCAGACCGCGAGACCCGAGGGGGCACCCGGGCCGAGACCGACTGCGAGATCGGGCGGCGCGAGGACGGGGGCGGCGAGGCCGGGCGGAGCGTGGCCGGGCGGAGCGAGGCCCGACGCGCCGGAACCGGGCCCGCGGGGAGCGAACGGCGGGAGACCGGCGGCGGCGGCCCCCGCGGCGCCGAGGCGCCGCTCGCCGTGAGCCTGCGCGACGAGATCTTCGAGCAGCCGGCGGCGCTCCGCCGGCTGCTCGACCGGCGCCGCGAGGTCGCGGCGATCGAACGCGCCGTGCGCGCGCGCCGGCCGCGCTTCGTCTACCTCGCGGCTCGCGGCACCTCGGACAACGCCTGCCGCTACGCCCAGTACCTGCTCGGCTTCCGGCACCGGCTGCCGGTCGCGTTGGCGGCGCCGTCGCTCTTCGGGGTCTACGGCACGCCGCCCTTGCTCGACGGCGCGCTGGTCGTCGGCATCTCCCAGTCGGGCCGCTCGCCGGACGTCGTCGCGGTCATCGAGGAGGGCGCGCGCCAGGGCGCGGCCACGCTCGCGATCACCAACGAGCCCGGGTCGCCGCTCGCCTCCGCCGCCGAGTTCGTCCTCGAGACCGGCGTCGGCCCGGAGACCGCGGTCGCCGCGAGCAAGACCTACACCGCCCAGCTCCTCGCCCTCGCCATGCTCTCGGCCGCGCTCGACCCCGGCGACGACTGCTGGGCCGCCCTCGAACGCATCCCCGGCGCCGTCGCCCGCGCCCTCGACGCCGAGCCCGCCGCCCACGCCGCCGCCGAGCGCCACCGCGCGCTCGACGCCTGCGTCGTCCTCGGCCGCGGCTTCCACTTCGCGACCGCCCACGAGTGGGCGCTCAAGCTCAAGGAGCTGGCCCGGGTCGCCGCCGAGCCCTACTCGCCCCCCGATTTCGAGCACGGCCCGATCGCGTTCCTACACCCGGGCGCCCCGGTCCTCGCCGTCCTCGCCCGGGGACCGGCGCTCGACGGCGGTCTGCATCTCCTCGGACGGCTCCGCCAGGAAGACGACGCTCGCTTGCTCGTCATCTCGGACGACCCCGACGCCCGCGCCCTCGCCGACGCCGCGTTCGCGATCGAAGGCGAGCTCCCCGAGTGGCTGACCCCGATCCCCGCCGTCGTCCCCGCCCAGCTCTTCGCCCTCCACCTCACCCTGGCCAAGGGCCTCGACGCGGAGGCGCCGCGGGGGCTGAGCAAGGTGACGCGGACTTGGTGAGGGCGCCGGACAAGATGGTCAGATCTGGTGGGTCAAGCGACCGGGCAACCGGAGCGAGGACGAGCCTGACGAGCCGGCCCCCGAGCCCGTCTCGGACGGCGCGCCGGATCGCCGGCCGAGCGCCGACCCGCGTGGCGGGTTCCGCCCCCGATTCGCGTAGTCTCCGCCGAGGAGGCGAGGACGATGGAGGGCATCGGCCAGGACGTCCGGCAGGCGCTGCGCGGCCTGTTGCGCAATCGGGGGTTCGCGGCGGCGGCGCTGGTCTCGCTGGCGCTCGGGATCGGCGCCAACACGGCGCTCTTCTCGGTGGTCTACGGGGTGCTCCTGCGGCCGCTCCCCTACCCCGACGCCGACCGCTTGGTCCGGGTCTCGGAGCACCATCCCGGCGCCGTCCCGGCGATCCGGGCGCCGCTGCTGTCGAACTTCACGTTCCACGCCTGGCGCGAGGCGCCGCGGACGCTCGAGGGGCTCGCGGCCTACACGCGGGGCGCCTACCTCGAGACCGGCGGCCCGGAGCCGGCGCGGCTGGCGGGCGCCGCGGTGTCGCCGGAGCTGTTCCGGCTGCTGCGCGCGCGGCCGGCGGCGGGGCGGCTGCTCGCGCCCGGCGACGCCGTCGAGGGCGGCGCGCCGGTGGTGGTGATCAGCGACGCCTTCTGGCGCCGGCGGTTCGGCGGCGAGCCGTCGGCGGTCGGCGGCGCCCTGACCCTGGACGGGACGCCGCACGAGATCGTCGGCGTCACGCCGCCCGGGTTCTATTTCCCCGACCGCGACGTCGTGCTCTGGACGCCCTACAACGTGCCGCCGGCGATCGCCGAGCAGGGGTCGTTCAGCATCTTCGGCGCGATCGGCCGGCTGCGGCCCGGAGCGACCGCCGAGCAGGCGGCGGCCGAGGGGACGGCGGCCGCCCGCGGCGTCGAGCGGCCGACCGCCGCGGAGCTGCTGTTCGGCACCGGCGGGCCGGTCGAGGCGCGGGTCGTGACCCTGACCGAGGAGATGACCGCGGGCGTGCGGCCGGCGCTGCTCGTGCTCGCGGCCGGGGTCGGCTTCATCCTCCTGATCTGCTGCGCCAACGTCTCGAACCTCCTGCTCTCCCGCGGCGTCGCCCGCGGGCGCGAGCTCGCGGTGCGCGCGGCGCTCGGCGCCGGCCGGCGGCGGATCGCGCGGCAGATGGTCACCGAGAGCCTGGTGCTCGCGGCGCTC
>CAZNIX010000226.1:0-7841 GCA_964573125.1 uncultured Thermoanaerobaculia bacterium | reverse complement strand
GAGCGCGCGCTGGTCGTGCTCGGCGCCGGCAAGTGGGACGTCCCCGCCGCCCTCGGCGGCGGCGAGGGCACCGGGGTCGCGCTCGCCTATCTCCCGGTCGCCGGCTCGCGGAGCGTCCCCGAGAGCCTCGACCGCGCGCGCCCGTTCGTCGCCGGGCTGGAGGTGGCGATGGGCTTCCCCGACGTCTGGTTCGAGCCCGCCGACGCCTTCGCCCGCGTGCTCGCGCGGCGGCGCGCGACCGGCGCCGAGGTCGCGCTCGGCTGCTTCCCGGCCGCCGAGCCGGGGCGCACCGACCTCGTCGAGCTCGACGCCGGCGGCGCCGTGCGCGGGATCGCGGTACGCCCCGCCGCCGCCCGGCCGGGCCTCAACTGGCTGATCGCCGTCTGGACGCCGCGTTTCACCGAGCTGCTCGGCCGCGAGGTCGCCGCCGCGCGGCGCGACGGCGGCGCGGGCGCCGCCGCCGAGCTGCAGCTCGGGGCGGTCTTCGGCCACGCCCTCGACGCCGGCCTCGTGATCACCGGCGTGCCCTTTCCGGAAGGCCGCTTCCGCGACCTCGGAACTCCCGAGGACCTCGCCGCCGCCTGGCGGGCGGGCGGTGATCCGCTGGCTTTCTCATCTTGACGTGCACCCCCCAAGCCTCTGACTTGACGCACTCGTGGATTTCTGCGTGAATTCAGTCCGACCTGCGTTAACATTCAGGCCGACCTGTTTTCGTCGCCTTTCCCGCAAGCGGCATCACCATCTCACCGGTATAGAGCCGAAGTGCGTGGGAGTCGGCGCCAGTTGCGTCCGCCGCGACAGAGATCGCAACGAAGCCGACGTAGGGCGAGCGGCCCACGAATGTGAGCGGCTCTTGCTGACGGACGCCACCAGGACCGAGCCACTGCCGGTCGGCCGTCCCGTCCGCGTCTGCAGCATCCTGTTCCTCGCCTCGCTCGCCGTCCGTCTGGCGATTCTCATCGGTCCGCTGAACGGCGGGCCGGAGCTGCTCTACGACGAGCGTGGTTATTTCGAAGCGGCGCGCGGGTTCCGCGAGATCTACCTCAGTTGGTCGCGGGGCGAGGAACCGCCCCCCGACACCTACCGCCTGGCCTACCGGCGCGGAATCTGGCCGCCGCTGCACCCGGCGATCCTGGGGCTGAGCCTCTGGCTGTTCGGCGTCAGCTCGACGGTGGCGCGCTGCGCGGTCGCGGTCCTCTCCGCCCTCACGACGGTCGTGGTGTACGGCCTGACGCGGAGGCTGTTCGACTCGCGGGCGGCGTTGGCCGCGGCCCTTTTGCATCTCTTCTACCCGAGTTTCCTCGCCTTCTCGCACTACCTGTGGTCCGAGTCGACCTACGTCCTGGCCCTCCTGCTCGCGATATGGCTGTTCGCGGCCACCCGGGACGCCACCACCACTCGAGGCCTGCTGCTGCGAGCCACCGCCTGCGGGGTCTGCCTGGGGCTCGCGACCTTGACGCGCGCGCCAGGAGTGCTCTATCTGCTCGCCGGTCCGGTGTGTGGCGCGTGGGCATGGCGCCGGCAACCTCGACGGTGGCTCGCCGTCGCCGGCTTCGTCCTGGGAATGGTCGCGACGGTGCTTCCCTGGCAGTGGACCCTCCTGCGGCGTGAGGGTACCTTCCTCTTGCTCTCCACCGCCACCGGCTACAACATGCTGCAGGGAACGACCTCGGACGAGGGAAGCATCGTCAGCAGCCGGATCCGGGAGGAGGCGGCGCGGACGCAGACGCACCCCGATCTCGCCGCCCGGCGCCTGGCGCGGATCGCGATCGCCCGTCATCCGGGGGAGTTCGCCCGCCACATGTGGGACAGGTTCCGGCTCCTCTGGCGGCCGGACGACTTCATCATCCGCCATCTGCTCCATGCTCGTTACCCTCCGGTATCTCCCGCCGCGGCGTGGGGATGCATCCTGTTTCTCACCGGCGCGTATCTCGGCCTCGTCGGTCTGATCGTCTGGGGATTCCTCGCACGCAACCCGCCGCGCGCCCAGAGATGGCTGGCGGTCGCCGCGGCGATCGGCCTGGCGTCGCCGCTGCTCACGGTGAGCAACACGCGGATGGCTTATCCCATACTGGCCGTCCTCCTGCCGGTGGCGGGGCGCGGCCTCACGGAGCTGCGCCGCGTCCCCCGGTGGCGGAGGCGGGCGGCGATCGCCGCGGCGGTGGTGACGCTGAACCTGTGGAGCGTGTGCGCGTCGCCCGCGGAATGGACGAGCCACTGGGCGCCCTCGAGTCACTACCGAGAGGTGGTCGCCCGCGTCGACCGCCTGCTCGGCGGCCGCACCCCGGTCACGGATTGTGTCGCCCTGCATCGAACCGACTCGACCCGATCGGCCCCGACCTACCGGCTGACGCTCCGCGGAGGCTTCGAGTTCAAGTCGAGCCGGAAGGTCGAGCTGGTCTGGACCCCCCGTCCAGGCCGGCGGCGAGTCGCCTTCCTCGCAACCGGCTACCCGTCCTTCGAACCGCTGGAGATGGAGATCCGTACGGTGGCTGGACCCGCCTACGCCGTGCTGGTGAAGCCGATCGCCAAGGAATACTGGCACCAGCCGCATGAGAGCGGCATCCCCGGGCTTCTCGTGTCGTGGTGCGGCGGAGCACCCAGCCGGGCTCCCCCGCCGGCGGGCCTCCACAACGGCTCCAGTTGGCCGGGCCAGTAGCGAACTGCACAAGCGGTTGTGCACTCCGCCGACAACGCGTATAATCCACCGACTGGGACGAGAGCCTCTATCCGCCGTGTGGAATGAAGGGTGGGCCGGGGCGAAACTGTACGATCGAACAACGGCAAGGAGAACCGACGGTATGAAGCACAAGATCCTGGGCACCGCCGCCCTCCTCCTCATCGGCCCGGTCGCGTCCGCGCTCGCCGGCAGCGTCTACGTCCCGCTCGCCACCGACCACACGGTCGAGGGCGTCCGCTACCGGACCCAGATCTGGGCGACCAACAGCGACGCCACGCTGCGCCAGTTCACGTCCTACTTCATCCCCACCGAGAGCGACGGCACCGACCGGCCCGAGAACTGGGGCGCCTCGACCGCGGTCGAGGCCGGCGCGACCATGCTGCTCGCCGGCGTGGCCGGCAGCGGCGAGGCCGGGATGCTCGAGATCTCCGGCGCCCCGCACATCGTGGTCAGCGCGCGCCTGGTGCCGACCGTCGACGGCGTCACCGGCCTGGGCGCGGCGATGCCGGTCGTCGGCTCGTCGAACTTGTTCGCCGCCGGCGCCACCGCGCACCTGCAGGGCTGGATCCGCAGCGGCGAGCTGGTCAGCGATTTCGGCGTCGTCAACCTCGGCGCGGCGGGCGCGAGCTGCACGATCGACGTCTTCCGGAGCGACGGCACGCAGATCCAGGGCACCGCGGTCATCGCCGTGCCGCCGCTCGGCCACCGCCAGTTCGACGACGCGCTCCAGATCCTCGGCGAGCAGGCGATCGCGGCGGTGCGCAGCGCGATGTCGTGCGATCAGCCGTTCTACGTCTACCTGCGGACCTACGACCGGACCACCGGCGAGCTCTTCTTCACCCTGCCGTCGCTCAAGCTCGCGGACTCGACGCTCGAGCCACCGGGCGCGGAGCCGCCGCCGCCCGAGGGCTGCTCCATCGGCGCGGCCTACTGCTTCCAGCAGGCGGGCGTGGTCTTCGTGCCGACCAGGAGAGAACCCGTCGGGTTCATCGACATCCCGGTTCCCAACGGCACCTACCGGCGAGTGCGCGCTACGCTGTCGTTCCGCCACGGCGGCTGGTACGGACCCGCCCCCTACGCGAAGCACAACGTCTTCTGGCTGGTCGGCGAGGGTGGACACTTCGATCTCCTCGGCTACGTCAACCTCCAGGGCCCGAACCGCAACCGGATGGTCTGGACCCACGGCATCGGGCGGCGGGCCGACCAGAAGGCGCGACTGGGCACGGGGGCGCACCTGACCCCGGGGCAGCTCTATCACCTGTTCTACGACTACGACGCCGCTGGGGGGGTCATCCACCTGCGGTTGACCGACGCCCAGGGCAACGAGGTCTTCGACATCTCCGACGAACCGAACGTCAGCTCGGTGCGCGTCGTCCAGGGGCGGCCGTACATGGTGGCTTTCGGCAACTACGAGGGGCACAACCCCAACGAGGTTCCCAGCTTCGGATGGGAGCACCGGGACCTGGTCGTCGAGTTCTTCGACTAGCGCGCGGGCGCCGGCAGGCGGCGCCACAGGCGCTCGCCGCCGACGCGCGCCACCCGCCGGCGCACGGCCCGTTCCATCCGGGCGGCGGGGCGAAACAGCGGCCGGACCTGCGAGCGGAAGCAGGCGATCGCGGCGCAGCGGGCCGCGACGTCGGCCTCGTCGAGGACGATCACCCGCGACGCCCAGGCGCGCCGCGGGCGCCGGGCCCGGGCCAGGCTGCGCCAGCGCGCGACGTAGGGGAAGTCCTCGTAGTGCTCGAGGGCCGCGCCGTAGCAGCGCTCGGCCGCGGCGCGCACCAGGTGGTGGTCGACGTGCCCCCCCACCGCCAGGGGCGCCACCATGAGCCGAGCCGGCGGCAGCTCCCGCAGCGCCGCGCGGAGCGCCGCGCCGGTCGCCGCGTCCGCCGCCGCGACCGGCCGGAACAGCGCCCGAGCGTCGGCGTAGAGCGGCGCGCCGCTTGCGGGATCGCGCCGGTAGGGCGCCTCCGGCAGCTCGAGGTGGAGCGGCTCGGCGCCGAGCGCCCGGCAGGCGTCGCGATCCTCCGCGCGGCGGATCGCGATCACCCGGCCGAACGGCAGCCCCCAGCCCCGGTGCAGCATCAGCGCGAGGTCCGAGAGCGGCCCGGCGGGCTCCGGCGCCGCGAAGACGGTGGCGATCGCGACGCGCTCGCCGCGACGCGCGGCCTGGGCGATCTGGCCGCCGCACGAGAGCGCGGCGTCGTCGAGGTGGGGCGAGAGGTAGAGCCGGTCGATCACCGCGCCACCGCCTCGCCGCCGGCGCGGGCCGCGAGCTGCGCGTGGAGGGCCGGACGGAAGCGCGCGAGGATGTCGAGCATCGCCTGCCGGTACGCGGCCTCGAAGCGCTCGCAGGTGTGCTCCGCGCGGGCGCGCCGCCACGCCGCGCGCGCCATCGCCGCCAGCTCTCCGGGCGGCCGCCGCGACAGCGCGACCACCGCCGCCGTCAGCTCGGCCACCGAAGCGCCGCCGAGGAGCACGCCGAAGTCCGGCTCGACGTCGAGCCCGACCTCGCGCGGGACGACCGGGATCAGCCCGGCGTGCATGCAGGTGACGACGCTCCCGCTCTGCCCCTCGGCGCACGACGGGTAGACCAGCGCCAGCGACGAGCGGACGATGCGCCGGAAGCGCTCGCCCGCGATGTCGACCCAGCCGACGGTCTCGATGTTCGGGGTGCGGTACAGCTCGCGCCGGAAGGCGCGCTCGAAGTCGCGCTCGCGCTCGATCGGACCGCAGACGGTGAGGTGGAGGTCCGGCCGGGCGGCGAAGGCCTCGAGCACGAGGTCGAGCCCCTTGTGCACCAGACCCTGGCTGCCGAACCAGAGGAAGCGCCGCGCGCAGGCGGCGAAGTCCTTGTCCGCGGGGAATTCGAAGGGCCGCGGCTGGGCAACCGGCAGCGGGTAGAGCGGCTTGCCCGCGAAGCGGTAGGTGCCGAGCGTGAACTCGTTGCCGAGGACGGTCGCGCAGTCGGCGCGCTCGATCGCCCCGGCGTCCTCGATCAGGGTGCGCGGGCGCAGCGTCACCCCGCGCCGCGCGCGCAGCTCCGCCAGGCGCCGCAGGTGCGCCGGGTTGTTGAAGCTCGGGTGGGAGGTCTCGGCGTGGAGGACCGCGAGGCACCCCGCCCCCGCCAGCGGCGCCAGGCGGGCGAGGTTGAGGCGGACGTCGACCACCAGCGCGTACTCCCGGCGCGGCGTGAACGAGGTGTTCTTCCAGTGGATGACGTCGACCGCGAAGCCCAGCTCCCTCAGCACGTGCCCGATGGTCAGCGACTCGTGGAAGTGGGTGTGCGTGTGCGCCACCCGCCGCCCGGCGGGGACGAGGAACGGGTCGAGGATGTAGGAGAGCAGCGCCTGGCCGACCGGCTGGCCCGCCGGCGCGAGCGACACCACCCGGCGGTCGAGGCCCCGCAGCCGCCGCACCGAGCGCTCGAGGAAGCGGCGGCCGCGGCCGAGGATCGCCCGGGTGCCCATCGGGGCCGGCACCGTATCACGAGGCCGATCACCGGGACGGCCGGCGGCCGGGCCGTCCGGAGCCTGCGCCCGGGACGCATGTTACGCTCCGCAGGCCGGCCGCGCGGCGCTCCCCTCGCCTCTGCGCCCGCGGCGCGCTGACCGCGTTCGCCGCCGCGCTCCAGCCCGGATGCCGACCCTCGCCTCACGCGTCGCCAGCAACGCCTTGGCGAACTACCTCGGCAGCGCCGTCACGCTGGCGGTGAGCTTCTTCCTGCTCCCCTACATCCTGCGGCGGCTGGGCGCCACCGAGTACGGGCTGTGGGAGGTGGTCGCGGGCCTCGGCGGCTACGTCGGCCTGTTCGAGCTCGGGGTCGGCGGCTCGGTGGTCAAGACCGTCGCCGAGCACCGCGCGCGCGGCGATCGCGCGACGCTCAACGCCCTGGTCAGCGCCGGCTTCGTGGTCTTCCTGATCTCGGGCGGCGTGGCGGTCGCGGTCACCCTCGGCGCCGCCGCCTGGGCCGATCGCGTCTTCGACGTCGCGCCCGCGCAGTTCGGCTCGCTGCGGCTGCTGATCCTGGTCGTCGGACTCAACGCCGCGCTCGCGCTGCCGCTGCGCGTCTTCGAGCGCGTGCTGGCCGGCTACCAGCGGTTCGACCTGGTCAACCTCGCGCGGGCGACGCTGGTGGTGGTCGGCGCCGCGCTGACCGTGGTCGCGCTCGAGGCCGGCTACGGCATCGTCGGCCTGGCGGCGGCGCAGGCGGCGGGGGCGCTGGTCTCGTATGCGCTCCAGGCCGTGTTCGTCCGCCGCGTCGATCCCGAGCTGCGCTTCACCGCGCGCGGCCTGACCCGCCGGCGCCTGGTCGAGATGGGCGAGCTGAGCGCCGCGCTGCTGGTGATCGGCTTCGCCTGGCAGGCGATCATCACCGTCGACAAGCTCCTGGTCGGCGCCTTCCTCGGGCTCTCCGCGGTCGCCCTCTACGCGGTCGCGCGCAAGCTGCGCGACCTGATCCTGACCGTGGTCGGGCCGCTGGGCACGGTGTTCTTTCCGCTCGGCGCGGCGCTCGCGGTCGAGCCCGGGGGCGGCCGCTCGTACCGGGTCGCCGCCGCCGGCACCAAGAGCTGCTTCGCGATCGCGCTCGCGGCCGCCGTGCCGCTCGGCGTCTACGCCGCCCCTCTGCTCGCCGCCTGGGTGGGCGCGGAGTACGCCGCCGCGGCGCCGGCGCTGCGGCTGCTGATGCTCGGGGCCGCCGCCTCGGGCGCCGCCTGGGTCGCCCAGGAGATGCTCCACGCCAGCGGCGGCCACCGTCTGGGCGCGACCCTGCTCGCGGCGGAGGCGATCGGCGGCGCGCTGCTCACCCTCGCGCTGCTGCCCGCGTACGGCATCACCGGGGTGGCGGCGTCGGTGGCGATCGTCGGCGTGCTCAACGCGGTGGCGGCGATCGGCCTGTTCGTCCGCTACTACCTGCGCCGGAGCGTGACGGTGTTCGTCCGCCGGGCGCTGCTGCCGCCGCTGGCGGCGGCGGCGCTGACCCTGGCCGGCCTCGCTCCGCTCGCCCGGGCGCTGCCGCCGGCGGGGGTCTGGGCGCTGGCCGCCCACCTCACCGCCGGGGTGCTCCTGTTCGCCGGCCTCTACCTCGGGCTGGCGATCTCGGCCGAGGAGCGCGCCTCGCTGCGGGAGGCCTGGCGGGCGCTGCGCGCGCGGGCGCCGG
>CAZNIX010000225.1:0-7856 GCA_964573125.1 uncultured Thermoanaerobaculia bacterium | reverse complement strand
CGCGGCCGCCCGCCGCGCCCGCCGCCGGCGCCCGGAGGCCGGAATGAGCGCGATCGCGGTCCTCGGCGCGGGCTCGTTCGGCACCACGCTCGCGGTCCACGCCGCCGCGCTCGCCGACCGGGTGGTGCTCTGGGCGCGGCGCCCGGAGCTCGCCGCGGAGTTGACGGCGCGGCGCGAGAACGCGCTCTACCTGCCCGGGATCCGCCTGCCCGCGACGGTCGCGCCGACCGCCGACCTGGCGGCGGCCGCGGACTGCTCGCTGGTGCTGGTCGCGATACCGTCGCACGGCTTCCGCGACGCCCTGCGCGGCCTGCTCGCCGCCGCCCCCGGCCGCCGCCGCCGGCTGGCGCTGGTCTCGGTCGCCAAGGGGATCGAGGAGAAGAGTCTGGCGCGGATGAGCGAGGTCGCCGCTCAGGAGGCGGAGGAGGCCGGCCGCGAGCTGTCGTTCGCCGTGCTCTCGGGCCCCTGCTTCGCGGTCGAGCTGGCGCGCGGAGCGCCGACCGCGGCGGTCGTCGCCGCCGCCGACGCCGCGTTCGCCACCCGGGTGCAGCGGCGGCTGGCCTCGGCCGGCCTGCGCCTCTACTCGTCGCAGGACGTGGCCGGCGTCGAGCTCGCCGCCGCGGCCAAGAACGTGATCGCGATCGCCGCCGGCGCGGTCGCCGGCCTCGGCCTCGGCCACAACGCGCTCGCCGCGCTGATCACCCGCGGCTTGCACGAGATCGCCCGCCTCGGGCTCGCCTACGGCGGCCGGGCGCCGACCTTCTCCGGCCTCGCCGGCCTCGGCGATCTGGTGCTGACCTGCACCGGCGAGCCGTCGCGCAACCGGCGGGTCGGGATCGAGCTGGCCGCGGGGCGGAGCCGGGAGCAGATCGCGGGCGGCACGCGCATGGTCGCCGAGGGGATCCGCACCTCGCGCGCGGTCGCCCGCCTGGCCGCCCGCCGGCGGGTGGCGATGCCGATCACCGAGCAGGTGGTCGGCCTGCTCTACGAGGGCAAGGACCCGCGCCGGGCGGTGACCGAACTGATGACCCGCAGGCTCAAACCGGAGGCCAAGCTGTGACCACCGCGCCGCCGCCGCGGCATCAGACCGTGCTCATCCTGGACTTCGGCAGCCAGTTCACGCAGTTGATCGCCCGCCGGGTGCGCGAGCAGCGCGTCTATTGCGAGATCCACCCCTTCGACCTGCCGCTCGAGGAGATCCGGCGCCGGCGGCCGATCGGGCTGATCCTCTCGGGCGGACCGCAGAGCGTGGTCGCCCCCGGCTCGCCCCAGGGCGCGCCGGAGCTGCTCGAGCTGGGGATCCCGGTGCTCGGGATCTGCTACGGCATGCAGTGGATGGCGCACGAGCTGGGCGGCGCGGTGGTCCCCGCCGGCCGCCGGCAGTACGGCCGCGCCGAGATCGAGGTCGTCGCGCCCGGGCTGCTGTTCGAAGGGCTCGCGGGCCGGGAGACGGTGTGGATGAGCCACGGCGACCACGTCGAGCGGCCGCCGGCGGGGTTCGCGGTCACCGCCAGGAGCACCGGCGCCCAGATCGTCGGCTTCGAGGACCCGGCGCGCCGGCTGTGGGGGATCCAGTTCCATCCCGAGGTCTCGCACACCGTCGCCGGCGCCGAGATGCTGCGCAACTTCCTCTACGAGGCGTGCGGCGCCGCGCGCGACTGGGGAATGGCCTCCTATCTCGAGGAGGCGGTCGAGGCGGTGCGCGAGCGGGTCGGGGACGGGCGCGTCCTGTGCGCGATCTCGGGCGGGGTCGACTCCTCGGTGGTCGCGGCGCTTTTGACCCGCGCGCTCGGCGAGCGGCTGAGCGCGGTCTTCGTCGACAACGGCCTCCTGCGCAAGGGCGAGGCGCAGCAGGTGATCCACAGCCTGCGCGACGGCCTCGGCATCCCGGTGCGCGGGGTCGACGCGCGCGCGCGCTTCCTCGGCGCGCTCGCCGGGATCGCGGATCCCGAGGCCAAGCGGCGGACCGTCGGCCGGGTCTTCATCGAGGTCTTCGAGGACGAGGCGCGGAGCCTCGAGAGCGCGGCCTTCCTCGCCCAGGGCACGCTCTACCCGGACGTCATCGAGTCGGTGTCGGTGCGCGGGCCGTCGGCGGTGATCAAGACCCACCACAACGTCGGCGGGCTGCCCGAGCTACTCGGGTTCGAGCTGGTCGAGCCGCTCCGCTTCCTGTTCAAGGACGAGGTGCGGGAGCTGGGGCGGGAGCTGGGGCTGCCCGAGGAGCTGATCCGCCGCCACCCGTTCCCGGGGCCGGGGCTGGCGGTGCGCATCCTCGGCGAGGTGACGGCGGAGCGCGTGGCGGTGCTGCAGGAGGCCGACGCGATCTTCATCGACGCCCTGCGCGAAAGCGGCTACTACGACAAGACCAGCCAAGCGTTCGCCGTGCTCTTGCCGGTCAAGAGCGTCGGCGTGATGGGCGACGCCCGCACCTACGAGAACGTCGTCGCCCTGCGCGCGGTCGAAACCCAGGACTTCATGACCGCGGACTGGAGCCCGCTGCCGCACGACCTGATCGGCCGCGTGGCCGCCCGCATCGTCAACGAAGTCCCGGGCGTCAACCGCGTGGTCTACGACGTCACCAGCAAGCCGCCGGCGACGATCGAGTGGGAGTAGGGCCTACACCTCCCAGCGCCGGGGCTCGCGGCGATCGCCCGGCAGACCGCCGAGCAGCACCGAGAGCACCAGGATGCGGCCGGGCTCGGCGCGATAGACGATGCGGAAGGTCTGGAACAGCAGCTCCCGGATCCGCTCGTCGCCGACTTCCCGCACCACCCGGCCGATCCGCGGCACCGAGACCACCCGCTCGACCGCCGCGAGCAGCCGCTCCTTCACGCGCCGCGCGAAGGCCTCGGAGTCGCGGGCGAGGGTGGCCCCGATCGACTCGACGTCGCCGAGCGCGGTCTCCGTCCAGGCGATCGCGCTCACCGCTTGGCCATCCTCTTGCGCGCCTCCTCGTGCGACACCACCTTGCCGCCCTCGGCCGCCTCCTCGGCGGTGGCCACCTTTTGCTTCACGTACAACTCGTACATCAGGTCGTCCCACGTCGCGTCCTCCGGAAGCCGGTCGACGATCTGCCTCACCTGCTCCTTGACCATGCCCATCCTTTCTGCCCCCCCTTCGGCCCGACTGTGAATGGATGCGCGGTTCGTTGCAGGATCGGTGTCCCGCTTCCGGCCGCTGGCGGCACTATACCACTAACCCGCAGTCTAGGTGAACCCTGATTTTTTCGCCGAGGGGTAATCTCGCCTGCCGCGAGCCGCAAATCCGTTATTTCTTAGAGTCTAGCGGTGGGCGCGGAGCGCCGGGCCCGGCCGGCTGCGACACCGGGATCGGGGCCAGGCGGCGGGGGTCCTTCCTCAGCGCCCTCGCCAGGCCGGCGGCCAGGCGGCGCTGCAGCGGCCGCGGGTCGTCGCGGGACTCGGGCGGGATCGGGATCCAGCCGCCGGCGGTGGTGCCGTGGCCGCCCCCCTTGCCGCGCCGGCCGAGCAGCCGGCGCATGCGCGCCCCGGCCTCGCCGCGCGGGTTGGAGGTGCGGATCGAGAGGTAGACCCGCCCCTCGAACAAGCCGGTGGCGAGCGCCCAGGTCTTGCCCTCCATGCGCAGCAGCAGGTCGGCGATCTCGGGCACGATGTCGGGCTGCTCGACGGCCGCCATGTGGCTCACGACCAGCGAGCCGACCGCCTCCAGGTTCTCGAGCGCCTGGTGCAGCGTGCGGTAGTAGGTCACCGGCAGCGGCGCGCTCTGGATCCTGGCCAGGGCGCGCTTGTCGGCGCGCGGCAGCAGCTCGTCGTAGAGCGCGTGGTCGGGGCCCGCGGCCTCGCGCCGGAAGTCCTGAGTCTCGGTGCGGATGGCGTAGATCAGCGCCGTCACCTGCGCCCGGCTGGGCGCGAGGCCGGTCGCCGCCAGGTACTCGCCGAGGATGGTCGCGGTGGCGCCGTAGTCGGTGCGCACGTCGGCGAACGGCACCGCCTGGGTCGCCCGCCGCAGCGGGTGGTGGTCGAACACCAGGTCGGGCACCAGCTCGTCGGGGAGCTGGTGGTTGCCGGTCGCCGGCTGCGCGTCGACCAGGGCGAAGCGGCGGTACTGCTTGAGGTTGAGATGGCGCCAGCGGGACAACTTGAGGTGCAGGATCTTGACCATCTCGCGGTTCTCGGCGCGGCCGATGATGCCGCCGTAGCCGATCGTCACCCGCTGGAGGAAAGCCCGGCGCAGGAGGCGCGCGAGCAGCGCCGCCGAGGCCAGGGAGTCGGGGTCGGGGTTGTCGTGGGTGAGGATCAGCCAGCGGCCGCCGCTCTTGCCGGGGGCGTGGACCACCGCCTCGAGCTCGGCGAGCCGGCGCCGCGTCAGCTCGGTGACCATGGGGGCGCGATTGTAGCGGACCGCCGCGCCGGCGCCCGGTGGTACCATGGCCCGCCGCGCGCGCCGCGCCCCGAGCGCCGCCGTCGCGCGCCAAGCCCACTCCATGATCTCCGAGCTGTTCCACGTCGGCCCGATCGCGATCAGCCCGTTCGGGGTCGGGATGATGGTCGCGTTCGTCGCCGCCTACTTCCAGCTCCGGCACGCGATGGGCGTCAACGGCGCCGGCGACCCCGAGGACGCCGGCGCGCTGGTGTTCTGGGGCGCTCTGTTCGGCATCGCCGGCGCCAAGGTCTACTACGCGGTGCTCTACGGCGACTGGCGGCTGCTGTTCGAGCGCTACGGGCTGGTCTGGTACGGCGGCTTCCTGGCCGCGACGGCGACCCTCCTGTGGGTGGTCCGCCGGCGCCGGCTGCCGCTCGCCGCCACCGCCGACGCGCTCGCGGTGGCGCTCGCGCTCGGCTACGGCATCGGGCGGATCGGGTGCTTCCTGGTCGGCGACGACTACGGCCGGCCGACCGATCGGCCCTGGGGGGTCGCCTTCCCCCGCGGCCTGCCGCCGACCACCGCCGGCGCCCTGCGCTCGCAGTTCGGCGTCGACGTGCCGGCCGCGGTCCCGGACGAGGCGCTGCTCCGGGTCCACCCGACCCAGCTCTACGAGACCGCCGCCGCGCTCGCGATCTGGTGGCTCGGCCGGCGCCTGCTGCGCGCCGGAGTCCCGGCCGGCCGGCCGGCGCTCGCGGTGCTCGCGCTGCTCGCCGCCGAGCGCTTCGCGGTCGAGCTGGTGCGCGCCAAGGACGACCGCTTCTTCGGCCCGCTGTCGCTGGCCCAGGTGATCAGCCTGGCGGTGCTCGCGGTGGTGGCGGCGCTCTGGCTCCGGCTCCGCCGCCGGCGCGCCGCCGCCGAGGCGCCGGCCTAGCGAGGTATGCGGTGGCCGCCCGGTTGCGCCTGCTGACCGTCGCCGGCTCGGACTCCGGCGGCGGCGCCGGCATCCAGGCCGACCTCAAGACCTTCGCCGCCCACGGCGCCTACGGCATGAGCGCGGTGACCGCGGTCACCGCCCAGAACACGCTCGGCGTCAAGGCCGTGCACGAGGTGCCGCCGGCGGTGGTCGCGGCGCAGATCGACGCCGTGTTCGGCGACCTCGGGGTCGACGGGGTCAAGATCGGCATGCTGTCGTCGGCGCCGATCGTCGCCGCGGTCGCCGATCGCCTCGCGGCCCATCAGGCCGGCCGCGCCGGCGGCGCCGCCGGCGGCCCGCCGGTCGTGCTCGACCCGGTGATGGTCGCGAAGAGCGGCGATCCGCTCCTCGCCGGCGACGCGGTCGCGGCACTGGTCGAGCTTCTCCTGCCGATCGCGACCGTGGTGACCCCGAACCTGCCCGAGGCGCGCCGGATGACCGGCCTCGAGGGCGACGACGAGCGCGCGCGCGCGGCGATGGCGCGTGCCATCGCCGCCGCCGGCGCGCGCGGCGGCAACCCGGGCCCCGCGGTCCTGCTCAAGGGCGGTCACGGGGCGGGCGAAGAGGTCGTCGACCTGCTGTGGGACGGCGCGCGGCTCCACCGCTTCGCGGCGCCGCGCATCGCCACCGCCTCCGATCACGGAACCGGCTGCACGCTGTCGTCGGCGCTCGCCGCGCGTCTGGCCTCGGGAACTCCGCTTGCCGAGGCGGTCAGGGGTGGGATACAGTACCTGCGCGAGGCATTGGAGGCAGCCTTCCCACTCGGCCGCGGTCGCGGGCCAGTCGACCACCTCTGCCGGCTGTTTCCGCTCGACCCTTCGCGAGCCGGCCGGGTCGGAGGCGCCCCGGAGGAGTCCTGATCCGATGAAGAGCGTTGGCCCCTACGCCTCGGTGGGCCGTGCCCTCCTGACGACGACGGCGGCCCTCGCCTTGACGCTGACCGCACCCGGCTGCGGCGGCGGTGGCGACGACGGTCCGACCGGCCCGCTCGACCGGATCGTCTTCATCATCCCGAATCCGTCGACCATCGCGGCCGACGGCTCCGAGACGTCGCAGCTCATCATCCACGTCGTGACGCTGGTCGGCGACCCGATCGGCGGCGCCCTCGTGCGACTCGAGACCGACCTCGGCGTCTTCGTCGACACCGGCGCGCGACGACACGACGTCACCACCGACAGCTCGGGCTTCGCGGACAGCGCGCTGCGCGGCGACGGCCGAGCCGGGACGGCCACGGTGAGCGCCAGGAGCGGTGGCTTCTCCATCAACGTCCAGATCGTCCTCGAGTGACGCGGTGGCCTCGAGGGGACTCCGCGCCCTGGCGCTCGCGCTCGGGCTGTGGGCGGCCGCGGCGACCGCGCTCGCGACGTGGGCGCTCTGGCTCCGCGCTCCGGACGGTTCGCGCGCCGTCGAGCTCGACCGTCCCGGAGACACCGAGCTCACCGAGGACCCGGAGCCCATCCTGGAGCTGCGGCCGGCGTCGTTCGCCGACCTTCCCGGCTGGGCGGACGACCGCCACGCCGAGGCGCTGCCGGCGCTGCTCGCCTCGTGCCGGGTGCTGCTCCGGCGGCCGGCGGAGGCGCCGCTCGACCGCGGCGGCGCCGGCGGCGTCGCCGGCGACTGGCGCCTCCCGTGCGCCCAGGCGGCGGCGGTGCCGGCGGGCGACGGCGCAGCGGCGCGCGCGTTCTTCGAGAGCGCGTTCCGCCCCTGGGCGGTGACCGACCGCGGCGAGAGCGAGGGCTTCTTCACCGGCTACTACGAGCCCGCCCTCGCCGGCAGCCGCCGGCCGAGCGCGCGCTTTCCGGTGCCGCTCTACCGCCGGCCGCCCGAGCTGGTCGAGGTCGACCTCGGTCGCTTCCGCGACGACCTCGCCGGCGAGCGCATCGCCGGCCTGGTCGAGGGCGTCGCGCTGGTGCCGTTCGCCGACCGCGCCGCGCTCGACGCCGGCGCGCTCGCCGGCCGCGGCCTCGAGCTGGCCTGGGTCGCGGACCCGGTCGACGCCTTCTTCCTCCACATTCAGGGCTCGGGGCGGGTCGAGCTGGCCGAGGGCGGCGTCCTGCGGGTCGGCTACGCCGGCCACAACGGCCACCCCTACACCGCGATCGGCCGCACGCTGGTCGAGCGCGGCGAGCTGGCGCTCGAGGCGGTGTCGATGCAGTCGATCCGCGCCTGGCTCGCCGCCCATCCGGAGGAGGTCGGCGAGCTGCTCGCCGCCAACCGCTCGTTCGTCTTCTTCCGGAAGCTGGAGGGCGACGGGCCGGTGGGCACGCTCGGCGTGCCGCTCGTCCCGGGCCGCTCGCTGGCGATCGACCGCGTTTTCCTGCCGCTCGGCGCTCCGCTCTGGCTCGACGGCGCCGCCCCGGCCCCGGACCGCGCCGCCCGCGACCGCCCGCTGCGCCGACTGCTGGTCGCCCACGACAGCGGCGGCGCCATCCGCGGCCCGGTGCGCGGCGACGTCTTCTGGGGCCACGGCCCCGACGCCGCCGAGGTCGCCGGGCGGATGAAGCACCCCGGGCGGCTGTGGCTGCTCCTCCCGCGCGCG
>CAZNIX010000224.1:0-7857 GCA_964573125.1 uncultured Thermoanaerobaculia bacterium | reverse complement strand
CCGGCCGGCGCGCGCCGCTCTTGGCGGCGAGGAGCGCGGTGAACGAGTCCCACGCCGGGAGGAGAAAGAGGGCGAAGCCGGCGGCGAGCGCGAGCCCGAGCAGGACCAGGGCGCCGGCGCGCCGTCCCGCCCGCGGCCGCGCCGCCTTCGCTCCCGCCGCCCACAGCAGCGGCGCCGCCGCGATCGGGGCGGCGAGGAGGTGGAGCCAGGCCGCCCCCGCCGCGGCGAGGACGTAGCCGGCGCCGGAGCGCAGGCTCCCCGTCCGCCACCAGCGCTCGAACGCCATCGCGGCGACGAAGACGAGGAGCGCCGCCGGCATGTAGGAGCGGGCGATCCGGCTGTAGAGCACCAGTCCGGGCGAGATCGCCACCAGCCAGGCGGCCCACAGCCCCGCCTCCCGCCCCAGCCGCCGCCAGAGCGCCACCGGCATCACGACCAGCGCCAGCAGACCGGCGGCGATCGACGGCAGCCGCAGGTGCAGCTCGGTCAGCGCCACGCCCTGCGCGACCAGCAGCTCGTAGAGCGCGGTCAGCGGGATCGAGTTGTCGGACGGCAGATAGCGGGTGAGGATCTCGGGCAGGGCGAGCCGGACCACCGCGCGCGGCGCGTGCAGCTCGTCGTAGAGCAGGAGCTGCGGGCCGAGCCGGAACAGGCGCAGGAAGGCGCCGACGGCGATCGGCGGCAAGAGCCACGGCCAGTCCCGGCCGGGCCCTCGGGGCTCGCCGGCGGTCACCGCCACGGGCGCGGCGGCGCGGGAGCGTCGAGGGCGCCGGCGATCGGCGGGACGAGGGCGAGGGTCTCCAGGGCGAGGCGCATGGCGGGTCCCTCCGGGCGCGATTCTGTCACCCCGATCGCCGTCCGAGGTCGATTCTCCCCGCCGGCCGCCCCATGGTAGGTTCGCGGGCAAACGCTCAATCGCCGTCGCCCTACCCTGGAGGAGAATCACGATGCCCCAGCGACCGCACGGTCCGGAGTTGCAGCGCTCCCTCGATCGCCCGCTCCCGGCGCTCCTCCCCGCTCTCGCCCTCGCCGCCGTGCTCGCCGCGGCGCCCTGGTCGCTCGCCTGCGCCGGCGGCGACGGCGAGGAGCCGTCCCACACCGACCGCATGGCCGCCGAGCACGCGGGCGACCGCCCGGTCGCCGGCGCCGCCGCCGAAGCCGAGGAGCCCCCGGCCGGCGAGGTCGCAACCGAGCGGGTGGTATACGCCACGGTCGGCGGCCGCGAGGTGACCGGCTACCTCGCCCGCCCCGCCGGCGCCGCGACCGGCCACCCCGGGATCATCGTCATCCACGAATGGTGGGGCCTCAACGACAACGTCGAGACCATGGCGCGGATGCTCGCCCACGAGGGCTATGCCGCGCTCGCGGTCGACCTCTACGGCGGCGCGAGCGCCGAAGGCTCTGAGGGAGCGCGGGCGCTGATGCAGAAGGTGATGGACGACCCGGCGCCGGCCAAGGACAACCTGCGCCAGGCCCACGCCTACCTGACCGCGACGCTCGGCGCCCCGCGCACCGGCGTCATCGGCTGGTGCTTCGGCGGCGGCTGGTCGCTCCAGACCGCGCTCATGCTCCCCGAGCTGGACGCCGCGGTGATGTACTACGGCCGCGTGGTCACCGACCAGGCGGAGCTGAAGGTGCTCGCCGCCCCGCTCCTCGGCCTCTTCGGCGCCGACGACCAGGGCATCCCGGTCGCCGAGGTGCGCAACATGGAGGCGACGCTCGGCGAGCTGGGCAAGGACGTGACCATCCACGTCTACGAGGGCGCCGGCCACGCGTTCGCGAACCCCTCGGGGACGCGCTACCAGGCCGATGCGGCGAAGGACGCGTGGGACAAGACGATGGCGTTTTTGGCGCTGCACCTGAAAGGCGCGGCATAACCGCCCCGATGGAGCCGATCGCTACATACGCCGAGCAGCGCTTCGACGGCAAGCGGACCTTCGAGCTGTTCGCAGACAGGGTCGTTGTGCGCGGCAAAACGACGTTGAGGTCAGACTTCGAGGTCACAGTCCCGCTGGCCTCCCTCACCCCCGAGTTCGCCCGGGTTCGCGCGCGTTACAGCGGGTTTTTCGCGGGCCTCGCGATCATGACCTCCTCAGCAGTCCTGGCCTTTGTCGTCGCCCAGATCAGCGCGAAGGATCCCTTCGAGGCCGTCGGTTTTCTCGGGTTCGTGGGCCTTATCGGCTTCCTCCTGTCGGCGGCCACGGCGGCGAAGGTGGAGTGGGTTACCTTCGCATCCGATGCCGGCGTCACGCTGCTGACGATCGCCCGTGCTGGCAAGGAGAAGGCCAGGTTCGACTCGTTCGTCCACGTTCTCACGAGTCAGATCGTCGCGGCACGCAGTGGTGTCGACCCGCGACTCTCGGGCGATTCGCTCCCGAACGCTGACGCCAACTGACCGCGGCGCCGGCTGCGCGCGGGCCGCGACGTCAGCGCGCAACCGTCGCGCTGAACCCGCAGGTCAGGCCGCGACCGCGGCCAACATCTCGGCGAAGCCGCGGACGGCACCGGCCGGATCGGATCCGAGTTCGAGGCGCAGCAGCGACCGGTCGCGGCGGGTGAGCGCCGCGGCGTCGCCGGCGGCCTGGGCGGCGATCAGCCGGCCGAACGTGTGGCCGGTGCCGGGGACGGGGAGGTCGGCGGCCGGGCGGTCGAGGAGCTGGAGGAAGCGGGCGTTGCCGGGGCCGCCTTTGTGGAGCTGGCCGGTCGAGTGGAGGAAGCGCGGGCCCCAGCCGACGGTGACCGCGAGCCGGGTGCGGGCGGCCAGCTCCCTGCGGAGGGCGTCGAGGGCGGCGGCGGTCTCGGGGGTCGGGGCGAGGTAGGCCTGGATCGCCAGGTAGCCGCCGGGCGCGGCGCCGTCGAGCCAGCGCTCGAGGGCGGCGCGGGCGGCGGGCTCGTCGGTCGCCGACACCGGTTCGTGGGCGGCCGTGGCGGCGGCCTCGCCGGCCATCGCCTCGCGGGCGAGCACCTTGGCCAACTCGACGTCGGGCTGGTCGAAGGGCTGGACGCCGAGCGCCGCACCCGCCGCCGCGGTCGCCAGCTCCCAGCGGAACATCTCACCGCCGAGGTCGTAGCGGTCGGCCAGCTCGATCTCGACGATCGGGTGACGGGCCGCGGCGAGCGCCGCCAGCCCCTCGGCGAGATCGCGGTCCTCGTCGCCGGCCAGGCGGAGGGCGACGAACAGGCGGTCGTCGCCGTAGGCGTCGGGCGCACCGAGCGGCTCGCCGGCCACCGGCACGACGCCGCGGCCGTCCTTGCCCAGACTCTCGGCGACGAGCTGCTCGATCCAACTCGGGAACGAGGCCAGCGCCGGCGAGGTCAGGAGCGTCAGCTTGTCGCGCCCGGCCGCCGCCGCGGCGGCGATCGCCGCCCCGAGCGCGAGCGCCGGGTCGTCGAACGCTGAGGTCCCGGGCGCGCACGCCTGGGCCATCAAGAAGGCGCGGTCGAGGAGCTTGCCCGGGTCGGCGCCGGCGAGCGCCGCCGGCAGCAGGCCGAACGGGGTCAGCGCCGAGTAGCGGCCGCCGACGTCGGGCGGCGCGGTGATCAAGCGGCGGAAGCCGCGCTCCGCGGCGAGCTTGGCGAGTGGGGTGCCGGGGTCGGTGATCGCGACGAAGCGGCGGCCGGGCTCGGCGACCGCGCCCGCGGCGCGCTCCCAGGCGGCGCGGAACAGGGCGTCGGTCTCGACCGTCGTCCCCGACTTGCTCGAGACCACGAACAGCGCCGCCGCCGGGTCGAGGCGATCGAGGGCGGCGCGCACGGCGTCGGGATGGGTGGTGTCGAGCACGGTCAGCGCCGGCCGCCCGCCCCCGCCGCCCGGCTCGCCCGCCGGGGCGCCGAAGACCCGCCCGAACACCTCGGGCGCCAGGCTCGAGCCGCCCATGCCGAGCACGACGGCGTCGCGCACGCCCTCGGCCGAGACCTCGGCGGCGAACGCGATCAACTCCGCGGCGGCCGCGCGCATCGACTCGGGGAGCGCCAGCCAGCCCAGGCGGTCGGCGATCTCGGACGGCCAGCCGGCGGCCGGCGAGCCCGCGCAGAACAGCGTGACGTCGCGCGCCCACAGCCGATGGGTGAACCGCACGTCCTGCCACGCCTGGAGCCGGCGCGAGGCGGCGCCGCGGAGCATGCCCAGGCGTAGCCGGGCGCGCGGCGCGCGGCGGGCGAGCACCTGCCGGCGCTTGCCCTCGACCGCGGCGAGCAGGGCGTCGAACGAGGCGGCGAAGGCCTCCACGCCGTCGCGCTGGAGGCGGTCGGTGATGTCGTCGAGATCGATCCCGACTTCGGCCAGCCGCGCGACGTGCTCCTCGGCTGCGGCGACGTCCTCGATCAGGCTCGGCCGCACCGCGCCGTGGTCGCGGAACGCCTCGACGGTCGCCGGCGGCAGGGTGTTGACGGTCTCGCGGCCGATCAGCTCCTCGACGTAGACGACGTCGCGGTAGGCCCGGTTCTTCGTGCTCGTGCTCGCCCAGAGGACCCGCTGGGGGCGGGCGCCGCGGGCGGCGAGCGGGGCGAACGGCGCGCCGTGGAAGATCTCCTCGAAGCGGCGGTAGGCGAGCTTGGCGTTGGCGATCGCGGCCTCGCCGCGCAGCGCGAGCGCCTCCGGGCCGCCGATCTTCTCGAGCGCGGCGTCGGCGTAGGTGTCGACCCGGCTGACGAAGAACGACGCCACCGAGGCGATCCGCTCCGGGTGCGCGCAGCGTTCCAAACCGCGCAGATAAGCCTGGGCGACCGCCTCGTAGGTCGCGAGCGAGAACATCAGCGTGACGTTGACGTTGATCCCCTCGGCGATCAGCGCTTCGAACGCGGGCACCCCCTCGGCGGTGCCCGGCACCTTGATCATCAGGTTGGGGCGGCCGACCGCGCGCCAGAGCCGGCGCGCCTCCTCGATCGTCGCCGCGGTGTCGTGGGCGAGATAGGGCGAGACCTCGAGGCTGACGAAGCCGTCGGCGCCGGCGGTCGCCTCCCACGCCGGGCGGAGCTGGTCGGCGGCGGCGCGGATGTCCTCGATCGCGAGTTGCTCGTAGAGGCCGGAGGCCGCGGCGCGCGGGTCGGCGGTGAGGACCTCCGCGATCTGAGCGTCGTACTCGGTGCCGCCGGCGATCGCCTGCTGGAAGATCGACGGGTTGGACGTGACGCCGGTGAGGCCGTCGTCTTCGATCAGCCGCGCGAGCCCGCCGTCGGCGAGCATGCCGCGGCGGATGAAGTCCAGCCAAACCGCCTGCCCCTGCTCGTGGAGCCTGCGCAACGGGTTCATCGGGTCGCCGCCCTCCGCGGGCGATCCTCTCACAGACCCTCCGCGGGTTCAGACCCTCTGCGAGTCAGGGCTCGAGGATCTCGAGCCCCTCGGGAGCGAGGCGCTCGAAGTGCTGCCGGTTGAGGGTCAAGAGCGACCGAGCACCGGCCCGGAACACGACCTCGGCGATCAGGGCGTCGTAGACGGCTCCTCCGGTGACCGCGCGGTTCCGAAAGCCCCTGAGGAGGTCGAACGCGGCGTCCTCGTCGAACCTGGCGACCTCTACCTTGCCGCGGAGCGTCTGGTCGAGTTGGGCGAACGCGTGCTTCGGGGCCAGCCGTAGGGGCTTCGGTACCCGGGTGAGGACCGAGTAGGTCTCGAGGAGGACATGCAGAGCCACGATGACCGGAGGGACTTCCAGGAGGCGGCCGACCGCCGTGCGGCATCGCTCGTGTTCGGTGTGCCACGACTGCATCGCCGCGATCAGCACGCTCGTGTCGACGGCAGCTCGGTTCACAGCATGCGATCCTCGCGCTCCTCGCGGATGCGGCGGCGGATCGCCTCGACGTCGTAGGCGGTGATGGCGGGTACCGGTCCCGCGGGCACCGCGACGGCTACACCGTCGCGCATTTCGATCCGCACCTCGACGGGCGCCGGCTCGATCTCCACGCGGCCGTCGTGGACCCGGATCTCGAGCGGCTCCCCCGGGCGGAGGCCGGCCGCGTCACGGATGGGTTTCGGGATGACGAGGCGGCCGGCGGGGTCGATGGAGCCTCTCATGGCTTCTCTCATGGTATGGAGCGTACCATATGTGTCGCCGGTAGGTCGCTGATAGGCTCGCGCGATGAGGATGGTTCGTTCCGCTCACTGGGTCTTCTGCTGTCTCGGGGTCCTGCCCTCGCTGGCGGCCTGCTCGGGCGCAGCCGAGAGAGTCGGCAACGATGGTGCGGCCGTGGTGCAGCGGTATGAGTTGCGCGGCGAGGTGACGCGGCTGCCGTCGGCGGCGGAGCCGGCGCTCTCCGTGCATCACGAGGCGGTCCCCGGGTTCGTCGGCATCGACGGCGAGGTGGTGGGGATGGAGTCGATGACGATGCCGTTCCCGCTCGCCGAGGGGGTCGCGCTCGAGGGGGTCGCGCCGGGCGACAGGGTGCGCTTCACGCTCGAGGTCGAGTGGGAGGGCGACCCGCCGTACCGGATCACGCGCATCGAGGAGTTGGCGGCGGGAACCGCGCTCGACCTCGGCGGCTGAGCGGTCGATCGGTTGCGGCGGACGACGATTCGAGGCGGAGGCACTTCTACGGAGGAGGGCGAGAACATGCCGGTCAGGAGTTCCAATGCCGCCTGGGAGGGCGGCCTCAAGGGCGGGCGGGGGACGGTGGCGCTCGGCAGCGGCGCGTTCCACGGCGCCTACTCGTTCGGCTCGCGGTTCGAGGACGGCGCGGGGACCAACCCCGAGGAGCTGATCGCGGCCGCCCACGCGGGGTGCTTCTCGATGGCGCTGGCGGCCGGTCTCGAGCGCGCCGGCCACCGCCCGAAGAAGGTGGCGACCACCGCCCGCATCCACCTCGACAAGCAGGACGCCGGGTTCGCGATCACCGCCGTCGACCTCGACTGCGAGGCCGAGGTCCCGGGCCTCGCCAACGAGGAGTTCCAGCGCCACGCCCGCCAGGCCAAGGACGGCTGCCCGGTGTCGAAGGCGCTCGCCGCGATCGACATCCGGCTCCAGGCGGAACTGCTGGACTGACGACGGCGGGCGGCTCGGCCGGACCGGCGCGGTGGGGGCGGCCCGAGGGTGGCTCAGGGCAGCTCGGCGTCCTCGGCCGGCTGGCCACAGACCAGGGAGCCGGCGCTGCCGCAGCGTCGGCGCTGCGGCGTCCGAGCGGTTGCGGCCTCGATGCGATGAACGACCGCTACGAGCTGGACGCGGTGGTCGTCGGGGGCGGGATCACCGGCCTCGCCGCCGCGTTCCGGATCGCCCGCGCCGGCCGCTCGGTGGCGCTGGTCGAGGCCGCCGCGCGGGTCGGCGGCTGCATCGAGACCTGGACGCACGAGACCGACGAGGGGCGCTGGCTCTTCGAGCTGGGGCCCAACACCGTCCTCGGCGGCGCGCCGGCGCTCGAGTCGCTGATCGCCGACGCCGGCCTGGCTGGAGACCGGATCGCCGCCGCCCTGACGGCCGGCAGGCGCTACCTCTGGCGCCGCGGCCGGCTGCGGCCGCTGCCGCGCGGCCCGCTCGGCCTGCTCGCCACGCCGCTGCTGTCCGCCCGCGGCAAGCTGCGCCTCCTCCGTGAGCCGTGGGCGCCGGCGCCGCCGGCGCACGAGGAGTCGGTCGCCGAGTTCGCCCGCCGCCGCCTCGGCGCCGAGGCGCTCGAGGTCCTGGTCGCCCCGTTCGTCTCGGGCCTCTGGGCCGGCGATCCCGAGCGCCTCGCGCTCGCCCACGCCTTCCCGCGGCTCGCGGCGCTGGAGCGCGAGCACGGCAGCCTACTCCGCGGCATGCTGCGGGCCCGCCGGGCCGCGGAGCCCGGTCCCGTACCTCCGCCCGGAGAGCCGGCGCCCGAGCCCGCGAACCGGGCGCGCGGACCGAATGGCCTGGGCGTGTCACCGGGCGGCGGCCGGCCGCCGGCGCC
>CAZNIX010000223.1:0-7864 GCA_964573125.1 uncultured Thermoanaerobaculia bacterium | reverse complement strand
CCGGCAGTCCCTGGCGCGGGCCGGACGGCGGCGCGCCCGGCGGGGCGGTCATCGCGCGCCCTCCGCGGCCGCCGGCCGGAGACCCCGGCACGGTTGTGCAGTCATCGCGCGCCCGCCGCGGCCGCTGGCGCCGGCGCCTCGATCGGCGGCAGTACGGCCTCGATGCGCGCGCGGTGGGGCTCCAGCCAGGGCGGGAGCTTCAACGCCGAGCCCAGCCCGGCGAGCGGCTCGTCGACCGTGAAGCCGGGCGGGTCGGTCGCGATCTCGAACAGGACGCCGCCCGGCTCGCGGAAGTAGACCGAGCGGAAGTAGTGGCGGTCGACGACCGGCGTCGGCTCGAGCCCGCGCACGATCAGCGACTCTCGGAGCGCGACCTCCTCGCGGTCGCCGCTCACCCGCCAGGCGACGTGGTGGACGGTCCCGGCGGCGACGAGCCCGCGGCCGAGGCCGGGGGTTGAGACCAGGTCGACCAGCGTCCCGGGGTCGCCGGCGCCGGCGCGACCGGCGGCGAAGCGGAGGCGGTCGCCCTCTTCGCCGGCCGCCTGCAGCCCCATCTCGCCGGCGAGCAGGCCGGCGGTCGGCGCCGCCTCGTCGAGGGTCAGCGTCACCGAGTGGAAGCCGCGCAGCGCGTGGCTTTCGGGCACCGGCCCGCCGGCCCACGGCGCGCGCGCGGCGGCGCCGGCGTCGGTGACCAACTCGAGCTTGAGGCCGTCGGGGTCGAGGAACGCGAGCGCCTCCTCGTCGAAGCGCCGGCCCGGGTCGTCGTGGGGCACGGCGTGCGCCGCGAGCCGGTCGCGCCACCAGCCGAGCGCGCCCTCGGGGATCGCGAACGCGGTGACCGTCGCCTGGCCGACGCCGCGGCTGCCGCGGCGCGCGCGCGGCCAGGGGAAGAAGGTGAGGATCGTCCCCGGCCGCCCGGCCTCGTCGCCGAAGTAGAAGTGGTGGGTGCCCGGGTCGTCCATGTTGACCGAGCGCTTGACCAGGCGCAGCCCGAGCACGCCGGTGTAGAAGTCGAGGTTGCGCTGCGGGTCGGTGGCGATCGCGGTGACGTGGTGGATGCCGAGCACGCCGGGCGCGGCGGGCGCCCCGGCGGCGGGGGTGTCGGTCGTCGGTGCCATCAGTGCCCTCCTGGCGCCGGCCGCGGTGGGGCGGGCGGCGTCGGCTGCGGCAACAATATCTGTGACCACAGATATTTCTGGCGAAGTCCCGAAGCTCCTGGCCTCAGATTCGCTCTACAGGGGGCTCGCGCGAAGCGGGCGCGCATCGCGTCAGCGCGCGATCGATCGGGAGGACCTCCGGGGGCGCGATCTTCGCCGGTACGGCCGCCGACGTCAGTCGACGATCGCCTTGATCCGCTCGTCGATGTAGTCGTCGACGCTGCGGCCGCTGCGTGGACTGGGGCTGGGGCTGGGGCTGGGGGCCACGTCAGCGCCGGTGCGTCGGAGCTTGCCCATCGCCCGCAGGTCCTCGTCGTCGAGGATGACGATGTACTGCTGCCGGCCGCCCTTCAGCCAGTCCCGGGAGTGCGCCAGCGCCTTGTCCGGATCGCCCTTGTCGCGGCAGAGGAGGAAGCCGAGCATCCCCCTCGCCGGCGTCAGCCGGCTCCCGAGCTGCGCGAACTCGGGGTTGGCCGGGCTCTTCTGGTAGTTCTTGCACTCGACCAGGACCTCGGGACAGCGGATGTCGCGCAGCTCCTTGAGGTTCTTGAAGATCCCCGGCGCGTTGCGGTTCTTGTAGGTCAGGTCGATGCGGCCGCGACCCTCGTCAATCTCGTACTCCGCGACCGGCTCCCCCAGGAGACCCTCGAAGAGTCGAAAGAAGATTCGTCCCGCCAGCCGGTGGTAGATTCCGGCGGCCGCCCGGCCGGGCGGGATCGACGCCAGCTCCTCGAAGTAGAGATCGAGCACCGCGATCGGATCGGGCTCCTCGATGACCGCCTCGGAGTCGCGCACCGCCTCCAGCCGGCAGGCCGCGGCGAGGGTGTTCGGGATTATCGGCTCGTGGGTGGCGCTGAAGACGAACGAGAAGTTGTTCTTGCCCGCCCGGTCGCGGATCTTCTTCGGCACCCTCTCGCTGTCGTCTCTCGAGAAGCCGACCGCATAGAGCAGCTCCGCGGTCTCGTCGGGCGTGTTCTCAACGTAGAAGGTGTGATTGGGACCCGGACCCCTGAGGTAGCCGTCGATGAAGGCGCTCTCCTCGTTGTAGCGCCCTCGGTGCACTGCCTTGCCCCGCCACTGGTGCCAGAGCAGGACGCCGCCGGCCTTGATCAGCGTCCGCGCGACGTGGAGCACGGCCAGCCGCTCGAGGGGCAGCGGCATGATATTGTAGCAGTTGACCAGCAGCACGATGGCGAACTTGTCCTTCTCGTCACGCAGCTCGTCTTTCAGTTTCAGGAAGTCCTGCGGCGGAGTGACCGGGTGGAACGTCGCCGGGAAACCCTTCGCGGCGCGCGCCCAACTGTCCGCGGCGTCGGCGAGACGGTCCTGGAGCTCCCGGAACTCGGCGCTCCAGACCTGGAAACCCTTGTGCAGGAACCAGAAGGTGTTGCGCAGCTTGCCGGCACCGATGTCGAGGATCCTGGTCTCGGCGGGCGCGCGTCCCTTGGTCAGGGCCCTGAAGATCTCGATCAGCACCGCCCCCGGACCGTCCTCCTTGCGCGGCACTGAGTAGGTCACGTTGATCGAGAAGTCCTTCCGGACGACCTCCTGTCGCTCGCCGGTCGTCTCCCGTGAGAAGCGGTAGATCGGGCTCTCCCACATCTCCATGCCTCCGGCGGCCGCCGGGACGGCGCCGCTGGAAGTGCCGCGTTCGCGGATCTCTCCCTCCGATGTTATTGGCGAGCCGCGAACTTGGCAAGATGTCATAAGACCGGAGGACGGCCGGCCGGCAGGGCGCGGCGGCGCGACCGGCGACCCGCCGTCGCGGGAGCGTTACTTCCACGGAGGCGGCCCTGCGGCCGCCGCACACGCGGCTTCAGGCCGCGCGTAATCCGCTTGGGTTACGCTGGAGCCTCTGGAGGCACCTCGCACCGGCTGGAGGTTCCTCCACAAGCGACCGAAGGAGGTTCCTTTGCCCCGCACGCCGACCGTCCTGCTCCTGGTTTCGGCGCTCGCCGCCCTCGCGGCGCCGCCCGCGCGCGCCGCCGGCGCGTCGCCCGCCCAGACCGCACCGGTCCCGGCTGCCGGCCCGAGCGCCGAGGAGCTGCTCCCCAACGCCCGGCAGCCGCTACCCCACCTGCTCACCGGCGGCCAGCCCTCCGCCGCGCAGCTCGAGGCGATCGCCGCGGCCGGCTACCGCACCGTCGTCGATCTGCGGCCCGAGGGCGAGAAGGGAGCGCCGCCCGACGAGCCGGAGCGGGTCGCGGCGCTCGGCATGCGCTACGTGCGCATCCCGGTCGCCGGCGCCGGCGGCGTGACCGAGGACGCCGCGCGCGCGCTCGACGAGCTACTCGATCAGGAGGCCGCCCATCCGGTGGTCGTCCACTGCGGCAGCGGCAACCGCGTCGGGGCGCTGCTCGCGGTGCGCGCCGCCAGGCTCGAGGGCGCGGCCCCCGAGGCGGCGCTCGCGCTCGGGCTCGACGCCGGCCTCACCGGCCTCGAGCCGGCGGTGCGCGCGCTGCTCGGCCTGCCCCCGGCGCCCGCGGAGCCGGCACCCTGAGCGATCCGCCGCGCCTGCTCGCCGACGCCATGCTCGGCGCGCTCGCGCGCTGGCTGCGGGTGCTCGGCGTCGACACCGCGTACGACCCGGCGCTCGACGATCCCGAGCTGGTCGGGTGCGCGCTCGCCGAGGGCCGGACGCTGCTCACTCGCGACCGTCGCCTGGTCGAGCGCCGCGCGCTCGACGGCCGGCACCTCTTGATCGTCTCCGAGGTGGTCGACGAGCAGGTGCACCAAGTGCTCGACGCCCTCGGCCTCGCCCCCGGGCCCGCCGACCTCTTCCGCCGCTGCCTGCGCTGCAACTCCGCGCTCGAGGACGCCGACGCCGAGGCCGCCCGCCGCCTGGTGCCGCCGTTCGTCGCCCGCACCCAGGAGAGCTTCCGCCGCTGCCCCGCCTGCGACCGCCTCTACTGGCGCGGCACCCACGCCCTCCGCATGCGGCGGCGGCTGCAGCGGATGGGCGTGCTCGCGGCCGGTCTGGCCGGCGAGGCGTGAGCGCCGCCGCGGGGTGCGCAGCGGCGGGGCGCAGTCTTCCCGGTGGGAGTCGCAACGGCACGCCGGCGGAGGGGCCGCTTCGCGGTCGTTGATAGGCTGGCGACCGGCCATGAAGCGCACCCTCTTCGACCCGGCCTGCCACGCCGAGGTCGTCGCGCGCCTCGGCCGCCTGACCGCGGACACCCCGCGCCGGTGGGGCACGATGAGCGCGCCGCGGATGGTCGCCCACCTCACCGACCAGATGGTCCACTGCCTCGGCGACCGCCCGTGCACGCCGGTCCGGAGCTGGCTCCGCTGGCCGCTGTTCCGCCACGCCACGATCTACTGGATCCCCTGGCCGAAAGGGCGTGCGAAGGGACCGCCGGACGCGTTCCTGACCCGGCCCGGCGACTGGGACGCCGACCTCGCGAACCTGATCGGCCTGCTCGAGCGCTTCGCCGCCCGCAGTCCCGCGGGCGAGTGGGCGAACCACGCCCTCCTCGGCCGGATGCGGGGGACCGACTGGGGCTACTTCTGCTACAAGCACTTCGACCACCACCTGCGGCAGTTCGGGCAGTAGCAGTGCCGCCCCACCACATTCGTTGCGCCGTGTTGATCGCTAGCGACCGCCTCGCGCGCCGACTGCGAGCGGTCGACAGGCGCACCGGTTCGGTGGTCTAGTTTCGCGCCGTACCGGACCCTGTCGCTCACGCATACCGCACCCACCTCACGATCTCGGCCAGGGTCGGTTTCTTGCCGTGCATGAGGATGCCGACGCGGTAGATGCGGGCGCAGAGCCAGATCAGGGCGAGGACGGTGGCGGCGGTCAGGAGGTAGGCGAGTGCGATTTCCCAGGCCGGGGGCATCTTGACCGCGACGCGCACCGGCATCACCACCGGGGCGAAGAGCGGGATCAGCGAGACGACGGTGGCGAGCGTCGAGTCGGGGTCGTTGATCACCGGGAAGATCACCAGCACCGGCGCGACCAGGAGCGCGATCGGGATGCCGGTGAAGTGCTGCGCCTCCTGGACGCTGTTGAAGGCGGCGCCGACGGCGGCGAAGAGCGAGGCGAACAGGAAGTAGCCGAGGACGAAGAAGCCGAGGAAGTGGAGCGCGACCGGGAGCGTGAGCGCGGGCAGGGTGAAGCCCTCGGGCGCGGCCGCGAGCGCGCCGGCGATCCCCGGCGCCGAGAGCGCCCCGAGGCAGACCAGCCAGACCGTGAGCTGGGTCAGCCCGGCGAGCCCGATGCCGGTCAGCTTGCCCAGCATCAGGTCGAGCGGCCGCGCGGTCGACACGATCACCTCGACGATCCGCGACGTCTTCTCCTCGATCACCCCGGTCAGCACCTGCTGGCCCCAGATCATCAGCACCAGGTAGAGCATGAAGAACATGCCGTAGGCGAGGAAGAAGCCGGCCTCGCCGGCCTCCTCGCGGCCGCCCTCGGGGGTCACGCGCACGGTCGCGAGACGCACCGGCCGGGTCAGCTCGCCCACCCGCTCGGGGTCGAAGCCGGCGTCGGCCAGCCGCATCGCCGCCACCTCGCGCGCCACCGCCCGGGCGATCACTTCCTGGGTGATCACGTTCGAGACGCTCTCGGCGTGGTACTCGACGACGTCGCCGGCCAGCCGCTCGCGGCCGAGCCACAGCCAGGCGTCGATCGCGCCCGCGAGCACGCGGGCGTCGAGCGCGGCGCGCTGCGCCGCCGGGTCGGGTCCGGGCGGCTCGATCGTGACCGCCACCCGCGCCGCCTTGAGCCCGCCCAGCTCCGGCGGCTCGGCGAGCCGCGCCGCCACCCCCGTGCCCAGGCGGCCGGTCTCGTCGATCAGCACCAGCCGCTGCTCGGCGCGCGCGCGAGCGAGGATCATCGTCGGCAGCACGAGGAGCGCGGACATCGCCGCCGGCAGCACCAGGGTGGCGACCCAGAAGCCCTTCGACTTGACCCGCGACAGGTACTCGCGCCGGGTCAGCACCGCGATCTTGTTCGGCCGCCGGCGGGCCGGCGCCTCACGCCGCATCGCGCACCGCCCGCACGAAGATCTCCTCGAGCGCCGGCTCGGCGCCGACGAACTCCCGGACGTCGAGGAACGCGACCATCTCGCGCAGCACCGCGGCGCGGTCGGCGTCCGGCGCGAGCAGCACGCGGGCGGCGCCGTCGCCCGCGGCCAGGACCTGCTCGACCCCGGCGAGCGCGCCCACCCGCCCGAGGTCGCCGGCGGCGACCAGCCGGAACGAGTTGCCGGCCAGCTCGCGCTTGATCGCCGCCAGCTCGCCGTCGAGCACGATGCGGCCGCGCGAGATCAGGCCGATCGAGTCGCACAGCTTCTCGGCCTGCTCGAGCACGTGGGTCGAGACCACGATCGTCCGCCCCTCGCGCTGGTAGCCGGCGAGGATCGCCTTGAACAGCCCCTGGTTGATCGGGTCGAGGCCGGAGAACGGCTCGTCGAGGATCACCAGCTCGGGCTCGTGGAGGAGGGTGCCGGCGATCTGCACCTTCTGCTGCATCCCCTTGGACAGGTCCTCGACCTTCTTGCCCGCGACCTCGGCCAGCTCCAGCCGCTCGAGCCAGGCCCGCGCCCGCGCCCTGCCCTCGCGCCGGGGCACGCCGTTCAGCTCGCCGAAGAACTCGAGGTGGTCGGCCACCGTCATCTTGCGGTAGAGACCGCGCTCCTCGGGCAGGTAGCCGATGCGCTCGAGGTCGGCGCGGGTGCGCGGCCGGCCGGCGAAGAGCACCGCCCCGGAATCGGGCGCGATGATGTCCAGCACCATGCGCAGGGTGGTGGTCTTGCCGGCGCCGTTGGGGCCGAGCAGCCCGAACACCGTCCCCGGCGCCACCGCCAACGAGACGCCGTCGACGGCGACGACGTCGCGGTAGGCCTTGCGCAGCTCGCGCAGCTCGAGCGTCGGCGTCAACGGCGGTCTCCTCGCTCTCGGCGGTCGGGTCTCGGGTGTCCGGTCGGCGACGCGCGGCCGGCGGCCGCACGCCCGAGCATACGCAATCGCGGTCCGGCGGTTGCGCGCCGCGGCCGTGCCGGGGTGTTGACACGCTCGGGACGCCCTGGTGATAGCGTTCGGTCACCGTGTGGGTACGCAAGCGCCTGGACATCGGCTGGGGGGACCTGGCGTGGGCGGCCGGGCGCTGCCTGGTGCCGGAGCGCGACGAGCCGGCGCGCCGCACCGAGGCGGCGTGGAAGCCGGAGGACGGCGAGGCGCTGTTCTGCCTCTCGGTGCGCTCCGGCTTCGACCTGCTGCTCAGCGCCCTCGCCCTGCCGCCCGGGAGCGAGGTCCTGATGTCGGCGATCACCGTGCCCGGGATGGTGCACGTCGCCGCGGCCCACGGGCTGGTGCCGGTGCCGGTCGACCTTGACCTCGAGACCGCCGCCGCCGACCCGGCGAGCCTGGCGCGGGCGCTGTCGCCGAAGAGCCGGCTCTTGGTGGTCGCGCATCTCTTCGGCGCCCGGCCGCCGCTCGACCCGCTGCTCGCGGCGCTCGCCGCCTCCGAGCACGGGCGCGGCGTCCGCCTGGTCGAGGACTGCGCCCAGGCCGGGGCGCCCGACTACCGGGGCGATCGGCGGGCGGCGGTGTCGATGTTCAGCTTCGGCCTGATCAAGACCGCGACCGCGCTCGGCGGCGCCCTGCTCGCGGTGCGCGAGCCGGCGCTCGCGGCGCACATGCGCGCGGCCGCGGAGCGCTGGCCGGCCCAGGGCCGCCGCGCGTTCCTCGCCAAGGCGGCCAAG
>CAZNIX010000222.1:0-7867 GCA_964573125.1 uncultured Thermoanaerobaculia bacterium | reverse complement strand
CGACCGCCGCGGGCGCCGCCGGAGTCTCGGCCGCGGGCCGGGCCGCGGGCCGCGCGCCCTCGGGACGGGGGGGCTCCGGCCGCGGCTTTTCCCCCGGCTCCGGCCGCGGCTTCTGGGTCACCGGCAGGGTGCGGATCCGCGCCTCGGCCTTCTGGATCATCGTCCGCGGCCGCGCCGGCCGCAGCGGGTTGACCGGCGGGCGGCGCAGCGGCAGCCGGCGCCGGGCCTCTTCCTGCGCCGGCTCGTCGCGCAGGATCACCTCGCGCGGGTGGGGGAGCTTCTTGCCCGACAGGATCGCCGAGATGATGTCGGTGTCGATGTGGGCGTCGTCGCCCTCGACGCGGACGCCGATCGACTTCAGCTTGAAGACGAGGTCCTGGTTGGGGATCCCCATCTTCTTGGCCAGGTCCTGGACGCGAATCTTGCCCATAGCTCGTGTTCCTGTCCGCCCGCGCGCGACCCCGCCCGGCGCGGCTTACTCGCCCTCCGGCGGCGCCTCGGCCTCCGCGGCGCCGGCGGCGGTCGGCTCGGCGGCCGCCGCGGCGGCGGCCTCCTCCTCGGCGGTGCGCTGGGCCACCGACTCGCGGAGCTGCTCGCTCTCCTGGAACGCGCGCGACAGCGCGGCCATGAAGTCCTCGTCGGCCATCGCCGACGGCGCGACGGCCGGCGCCTCGATGCGCACCTCCTCGGCGGCGGCGGTCGCCAGCTCCTTGG
The DNA here is from genome assembly GCA_964573125.1 of uncultured Thermoanaerobaculia bacterium. Classification (GTDB taxonomy): domain Bacteria; phylum Acidobacteriota; class Thermoanaerobaculia; order Multivoradales; family JBCCEF01; genus CAVSQV01. Next base: position 7,153 of record CAZNIX010000222.1, on the reverse strand, counting down.
CGTGCTCGACCGCCCAGGCCTTGAGCGCCTCGGCGGTCTTGGGGCCGACCCCCTCGACCGCGGTCAGCTCTTCGACCCCGGCGCCGAGCAGCCGGTCGAGCTCGCCGAAGCCGGCCGCGGCGAGCGCCTCGGCGGTCTTGGGGCCGACGCCGGGGGCGGCGGTCAGGTCGACCGCCACCGGCGGCCGCGCGCCCGGTTCCTCGGCCATCGCCGTGCGCAGCATGCGCGCGAGCGCGTCGGCGACCTCGTCCTTGACGTCGGACTCGCTCTTGATGTCGATCTTGGCCCCGATCAGCTCCGAGGCCAGGCGCACGTTCTGGCCGCGCTTGCCGATCGCGAGCGAGAGCTGCTCGTCCTCGACGATGACGTCGAGGTGCGGGTACTCGCCCGGGTGGGTGACCGAGACGCGGGTGATCTTGGCCGGCGCGAGCGCGCTCTGGGCGAAGGTCACCAGGTCGTCGCTGTGCTCGATGATGTCGATCTTCTCGCCGCGCAGCTCGCGGATGATCGACTGCACGCGCGAGCCCTTCATGCCGACGCAGGCGCCGACCGGATCGACGTCGCGCTCGCGGCTGTAGACCGCGACCTTGGCGCGCTCGCCGGGCGAGCGCACGACGTTCTTGATCACCACCGTGCCGTCGTAGATCTCCGGCACCTCCATCTCGAACAGCTTGGCGAGCAGGCGCGGGTCGGTGCGCGAGAGCACGATCTGCGGCCCCTTGGGCTGGGTGTGGACGTCGACGATCACGGCGCGGATGCGCTCGCCCTGGCTGTAGCGCTCGTGGCGCGACTGCTCGCTCCGGGGCACGATCGCCTCGGTGCGGCCGAGGTCGACGATCACGTCGCCGCGCTCGAAGCGCTTGACCGTGCCGTTGACGACCTCGCCGACGCGGCCGATGTACTCGTTGTAGACGTTCTCGCGCTCGGCCTCGCGCACCCGCTGGTAGAGCACCTGCTTGGCCGACTGGGCGGCGATCCGGCCCAGCCCCTCGGTCGAGATCGGGATCAGGATCTCGCCGCCGAGCTCGGCGTCGGGCTGGTGGTCGCGCGCCTCCTCGAGCGTCCACTGGGCGAGCGGGTCCTCGACCTCCGCGACCACCTGCTTGACGATCCAGGCCGAGAACTGCCCGCTCTCGCGGTCGAGGTGGGCGCGCACCGGCTCCTTGATCCGGTGCTGCTTCTTGGCCGCCGAGGCCATCGCCTCCTCGATCGCGGAGATCCAGCGCTCGAGGTCGATCTCCTTCTCCCGCGCCACCTGGGCGAGAGTGTCCATGAACTTGATCTCGGTCGCTTGCGCCTGAGCCATCTTGATGCTTCCTCTGTTCTACTGAATCCGCCGGCTCTCCGCGGCCGGCCTGCCGCCGTCGCCCGCCCGGTCGGGGCCGGCGACCGCCGATCCCGGGCCGCTCGCCCGCGATCGGACGCGATGCGCGCGGTCAGATCTCGATCTCGAGCCGGGCCGCCGCGATGCCGGCGAGCGGGATGTCGTGGCTCGCCGCCGCGCCCGCGCCCTCCTCGACCACGGTCGCGGTGCCGCCGCCGGCCGGGTCGAAGGCCGCGAGCCGACCGACCACGGTGCGCTTGTCGCCGCCCTCGAACCAGGTCACCCGCACCTTGCGGCCGACGAAGCGCTGGTAGTCGCGCGCGCGGTAGAGCTGGCGGTCGAGCCCGGGGGAGCTGACCTCGAGCAGGTAACGACCGGCGCCGAAGTCGAGCACGTCGAGCAACGCCGAGGCCTGCCTGCTGACCGTCTCGCAGTCGGCCAGGGTCACGCCCTCCGTCCGGTCGATGAACAGCCGCAGCACCCCGCCCTTGAACTCCGCGTGCACCAGCTCGCAGCCGGCGCCCTCGGCGACCGCCGCCAGCTCGCGCTCGAGGTCGTCGTCGACCACCGCGCGCGCCGCGACCGGCGCCTTGGTCTGTCCGCTCCGCGGGTTGCCCATTCGCTCCTCGTCGTTTCCCTCCCGCTCGCTGTCACCAACAAAAAAAGTGGGCTGACCGCCCACTTCCTTACGGAGCCAAGGCAAGCTGGCGACCGCGAGTATAGACCAGCCGGGGCCGCGGTTCAAGCCCGCCACGCCGCCGGCGACCGCCGCCGCCCGTTGCGCGTGCCAGATTGGCGTGCGCGGCACCGGAGGTCGGAACGGCCCCCGCATCGGCCACGCGCCGCGGGCGGGGGGCGCGCCCCTGGCATTCAGCTTGCTTCAACGCGCGCGGCGGGCCGGAACCTTCCCGCGGGCGTCCGCCGCGGAGTAATTCCCCCCGCGCCCGTGTTGAGAGAGACTTCGGAGCCCGCCGCTCGGCGGCCCGCGAAGCGCCACGCAGAACCCCTTCTTCACCCGTCAGAGGAACCTCCATGACCGCCAGCCGCAGCCGCAACGCCTTCACCCTCACGCTGGTCCTCGGAGCCGTCGTCTTCGGCATGGTCCTCGCCGGCGGCCTCGACCTCACCCCGCCCGGCAACACCGCGTCCTATGCCAAGGCGCCGGTCGAGGTGACGCCGGGCTCGGTCGCCAACGGCGTGCCGAGCTTCGCCGACCTCGCCGAGGCGGTCGAGCCGGCGGTGGTCTCGATCTCGGCCTCGACCTTCGAGACCGCGCCCCGGCGCCCGAACATCGACCCGTTCGAGTTCTTCTTCGGCCCGCGCCGGCGCCCCGAGCCCGAGCGCCAGGAGGGGGAGGGCGAGGGCGAGGAGCGCTTCCGCGCCGAGTCCGGCGGCAGCGGCTTCCTGATCAGCCCCGACGGCTACGTGGTCACGAACAACCACGTCGTGCGCCAGGCCGACCAGCTCACCGTGACGCTCGGCGACCGGCGCTACGACGCCGAGGTCAAGGGCACCGATCCGGCCACCGATCTCGCCCTGCTCAAGATCGACGCCGGGGAGAACCTCGAGTACCTGCGGCTCGGCGACAGCGACGCGCTGCGGGTCGGCGACTGGGTGATGGCGATCGGCAGCCCCTTGACCCTCGAGCACACGGTGACCGTCGGCGTGGTCAGCGCCAAGGGCCGGCAGCTCGGCATCTCGGACGACTCGTTCGAGAACTTCATCCAGACCGACGCCGCGATCAACTTCGGCAACTCCGGCGGCCCGCTGGTCAACCTCCGCGGCGAGGTGGTCGGCATCAACACCGCGATCAACTTCGGCGCCGAGAACATCGGTTTCGCGGTGCCCGCCAACACGCTCAAGCAGATCCTGCCCCAGCTCCGCGAGAGCGGCCGGGTCACCCGCGGCTACCTCGGCATCGAGATCGGCAATCTCGACTTCAAGGACGCCGAGGCGTTCGGCCTCGCCTCGACCGCGGGCGCGCTGGTGGTGGCGGTGCGCGAGGACGGGCCGGCCGACGACGCCGGCGTCCGCCACGGCGACGTCATCCTCAAGGTCGACGACGTCGAGGTCGGGCAGACGCGCGACCTGATCGACTACGTGTCGAGCCGGCCGCCGGGGACCTCGGTGCGCCTCGAGTTGCTGCGCGACGGCAAGCGCGAGACCGTGCGCGTCGCGCTGACCGAGCGGCCGGGAAGCCCGGAGGCGCCGGGGCCGGCGCCGGACGACGCCGAGGGCGGCATCGAGTGGCTCGGGCTCCAGTACCAGAACCTGAGCCCGGGGCTGCGCGAGATGCACGGCATCCCGGAGCGCGCGCGCGGCGTCTGGATCACCCAGGTCGAGCCCGACAGCCCGCTGTGGGACGAGGGGGTGCGCCAGGGCGACTTGATCGCAGAGGTCAACGGCCAGGCGGTCGACGACGTCGACGGCTTCGAGCGCCTGGTCGAGGAGGCCCCCGCCGGCTCCTACATCCGCTTCTACGTCCAGCGGTTCGATGCGCGGGCCGACCGGGCGATCTCTTTCTTCGCCCCGGTGCGCAAGCCGTAGCATTTCCGCCCCCGCTTGCTAGACTCGTTCGTATGGCAGGCGGGGGACAGGAGCGCCGGCGGGCGCCGCGCTACGTGGTGCACGGCGTGCGCGGCTGGCTGGTCTTCCAGTCCGAGGCGCGGGTGCTCAACCTGAGCCTGACCGGCATGTCGGTCGAGACCGTCCACCGCCTCGAGGTGGGCAAGGCCTACGCCATCCGGCTCGCCCATGACGGCTTCGACCTGCGGCTCAACGGCACCGTCGTGCGCAGCCGGCTGGAGGGGACGCGCAAGCTCGACGCCGCCGCGGGGCACGACTCGGTGCCGGTGTACGAGTCGGGGATCCGCTTCGACGACGCGCTCGGCGAGAAGGGTGCGTCGCTGCACCGGCTGCTCGGCGCGAGCGCCGAGGTCTCGCTCGAGCGCCGGATCACCGGCCGCTTCGACCTCGGGGTGCCGGAGTCGGTCCGCCTCCGGCGCGAGTACGGGTTCGAGGTGCTCAAGATCAGCGCCACCGGGATGCTGATCGAGGCCGCGCTGGCGCCGCGGCTCGACTCGGTGTTCGAGCTCAGCGTCGCGCTCGGCGGCGAGGATCTGAGGTCCTCGTGCCGGGTCGCCTTCGTCGAGAAGGCCGCCGGCGAGCGCCACCAGCTCGGCGTCGAGTTCCGGGACATGGCCGCCGCCGACCGCCGGCGGCTCGAGGAGTTCATCGCCCGCGAGGTCGCCGGCGGCGCCCCCCCGAGCTGAGTTCTTGGAGGGGGGCTGCGCCCCCCTCCCCGCGCGAGTAAATCGAGCGGGTCCCCTCCCCTGCCGCGGCGGCGCGGCGCGCCGCCGCGCGCCCCTCCGGGGCGCGGGGCCGAGCCGGTCGGCCATGGCAGCACCGGGCCGGCCCCTGGGAGCGTTTCCTTCACAGGCTCTGACCATCGCTCGCCGCCCGCCGCGGGGTGGTATTCTCCGCTCCGCATAAGCAACCGACCTGGAGGGAGAGACATGGGAAGGCTCCTCGCCGGCGCCCTCGCGCTCGTCGTGTCACTCGCGGTGGTCGTTTCCCCGCGTGCCCAGGAAGGACCCACCGTCGACGGCGCGCCGCCGCCGCCCGCCGGGCTGGTCGGGCCCGTGGTCCCGGTCGCCGTCGTCCACACCAACCTGCCGGGCGACCCGACCGCCCAGGTGCCCGGCCACCCGGGCATCGAGTTCGGCCCGGGGACCGGCACCACCCATTTCGACCGCCCGTTCGGCAGCCCGAACGGCAACTGGATCCTCTCCGCCGACACCACCTATCCGACGACCGAGGACGAGGTGATCCTGGTCAACGACGTGGTCACCGCGCGCGAGGGCACCGCGGCGCCCTGGACGATGGGCGAGAACACCGGCCTGATCGACACCAAGCTCGGCATCAACGACGCCGGGGAGTGGGTGTTCGCGACCAACACCGACGGCCCGACCACCGCCGACGACTACATCGTCTTCGTCTCGGGCGGGGTGTTCACCGCCGCGGCGCAGGAGGGCCAGGCGATCCCGGCGCTGCCCGGCGCGACCTATGACGACACCCTCGACAGCGCCGTGGTCGCGAGCGACGGCACGGTCGGGTTGTCGGCCGATCTCGTCGACGGCGTGCCGACCACCCAGGACGACCTCTTGATCCTCGGCGCCACGCTCCTCGCCCAGGAGGGGGTGACCATGCCGGCCGGCCAGGTCGGGGCCGAGAGCTGGGAGAACTTCGCGCTCGACGGCTTCTGGATCGCCGCCGACGGCAGCTCCTGGATCGCCGAGGGCGACCTCACCGGCGCCACCGCCACCGACGAGGTGGCGGTGGTCGACGGCACGGTGGTCGTCCAGGAGGGGGTGATCCTCGCCGGCTCCGGCTTCCCGAACCCGGTCGACGCCGCCGGCATCGTCGGCATCCACATGGACCCGGACGGCAACTGGTTCGTGCGCGGCAACAACGACGTCAGCGAGGACGACTGGATCTACAGCAACGGCGTCGTGCTCGCCACCCTCGGCGACCCGATCTTCACCGGCTCGGCCGAGGTCTGGACCGACGCCGAGTTCGCCGACTGCTTCTTCCTCCACGTCGGCGGCGCGGGCGGCCACTGGGTGATCGGCGGCGTCAGCGACGGCCCGACCGCGGCCAACGGCGTGCTCGTGCTCGACGGCACCGACGAGGTGGTGCGCGAGAGCGACCCGTTCGACCTCGACGGCAACGGCATGTTCGACGACGACACCTTCTTCAACACCTTCGGCAACGACGACGGCGTGCTCACCGACGCCGGGCTCTTCTACTTCACCGCCACGATCAAGAACGGCGCCGGCACGGTGATCGGCCAGGGCTTCTTCGTCGCCGATCTCTCGGGCCTGATCGGTCCCGGCGGCACCGACCTGGCGGTGGCCAAGGCCGAGTCGGCCGACCCGGTGGCCGCCGGCTCGACGCTGGTCTACACGATCACACTGACCAACAACGGCCCGCTCGACGCCACCGGCATCGAGGTCACCGAGACGCTGACCCTGCCCGCCGGCGTGACCGTCCAGTCGGTGGTGCCGAGCCAGGGGAGCTACGCCGACCCGATCTGGACCGCCGGCGACTTGGTCGTCGGCGCGATGGCCACCCTGACCGTGACGCTCGATGTCAGCTCGGCGACCGCGCCCGGCACCGACGTGATCTCCGACACGGCGGCGATCACCGCCGCCGACCAGCCGCTGATCAACACCGGCGACGACACGGTTATGGAGTCGACCTCGGTCACCGGCGCGGCGATGGTCGCCGGCACCAAGACGGTGAGCGGGGACTTCACCGCCGGCGGCAGCGTCGTCTACACCGTGACCCTGACCAACCTCGGCAACCTCGACACCGCGGACAACCCGGGCAGCGAGTTCACCGACGTCCTGCCCGCCGAGCTGCAGCTCGTCGACGCCTCGGTGGTCAGCGGCGGCGGCGCGGTCGGGGTCGACACGATGACCAACACCGTGACCTGGGACGGCGGCATCCCGGCCGGCGGCTCCGTGGTGCTGGCGATCGAGGCGACGATCCTGGCGGGCACCCAGGGCGCGACGATCAGCAACCAGGGGCAGATCGCCTACGACAGCGACGGCGACGGCACCAACGACGCCGCGGCGATGACCGACGACCCGGGCCTGCCCGGCGGCGCCGACCCGACCGACTTCGTGGTCGGGCTGTCGGTGCTCGAGATCCCGGCGCTCGGCGGCTGGGGCCTGGCGCTGCTCGCGCTCGCGCTCGCCCTCGCCGGGCTGGCGCTGGCGCGCCGGTCGGCGGCGCGGGTGGCGTAGCGGCCGGCGCGGCCGGGGC
>CAZNIX010000221.1:0-7959 GCA_964573125.1 uncultured Thermoanaerobaculia bacterium | reverse complement strand
GGCGGAGGCGCTCCAGCGCCTCCTCGGTGAACACCCGCAGCGGCGGGCGGGGTGCCGGGCCGGCGCCGCCGGCTCCGGGGTCGCAGGACAGCGTGGTCATCGCGTCTCCCTCCTTCCTCGATCGGCGTCGCGGCGGCGCCCTGCGGCCGGCGGCCGGCCGAGCCGGCGAGCCCGGCCTGCCAGGGGTCCACTGCGACCGGTGAGGTACATCGAAGATGTACACCGACACGGTAACCGAGCGTAAGACGGATGTCAAGGCCTTTCTCGCGTCCTCCCCGTGCGGGCTCCGGAGCGCGTGGGGGCGTCTGCCTAAACCCCGCCCAGCGCCTTGCGCAGCCAGCTCCCGCTCACGCCCTTGAACATCTTGCGCATCGCCTTGTACTGCTTGAGCAGGCGGTTGAGGTCCTGGGCGCCGGTGCCCGAGCCGCGGGTGATGCGGCGCTTGCGCGAGGCGTCGAGGAGCTGCGGCCGGCGGCGCTCCTCGGGGGTCATCGAGTCGATCAGCGCCTCGACCCGGACCAGTTGCCGCTCGTCGATCTGCGCGGCGTCGAGCCCCTTGAGCGGGCCGGCCTTGGGCATCAGCTCGAGGAGCTGGGCGAGCGGTCCCATCCGGCGGAGCTGGCGGAGCTGGTCGCGCAGGTCCTCGAGCGTGAACTCCTGGCGCGCGAGCCGGCGCGCCAGGCGCTCGGCCTCGCCTTGGTCGATCCCCTGCTCGGCGCGCTCGATCAGCGACAGCACGTCGCCCATGCCGATCATCCGCGAGGCCAGCCGCTCGGGATGGAACGGCTCGAGGTCGGCCGCCTTCTCGCCGACGCCGGCGAAGCGGATCGGCACCTTGGCGACGGTGCGGATCGAGAGCGCCGCGCCGCCGCGCGAGTCGCCGTCGAGCTTGGACAGGATCACCCCGGTCAGCGGCAGATCGGCGGCGAAGCGCTCGGCGCTCGCGACCGCGTCCTGGCCGGTCATGGCGTCGGCGACGAACAGCACCTCGTCGGGCGCGAGCTGTACCGCGAGCGCTTTCAGCTCGGCCATCAGCGGCTCATCGACGTGCAGACGGCCGGCGGTGTCGAAGATCAGCGTGTCCCGCCCCTGCTCGCGCCCCTCGCGCAGCGCGCGCTCGGCGAGCGCGGGCACCGCCTCGCCGGCGCGCGGCGCGACCACCGGCACCCCGACCGCGGCGCCGACCTGGACGAGCTGCTCGACCGCCGCCGCGCGCTGGAGGTCGCCCGCGACCAGCGCCGGGTGCCGGCCGCGGCCGGCCAGGCGGTAGGCGAGCTTGCCCGCGGTGGTCGTCTTGCCCGAGCCCTGGAGCCCGCACAGGAGCACCACCGCCGGCCGCCCGCGCAGCTCGAGCTCCGCCCCCTCCTCGCCGAGCAGCGCCGTCAGCTCGTCGCGCACGATCTTGATCACCTGCTGGGCCGGGGTCAGGCTCGCGAGCACCTCGGCGCCGAGCGCCCGCGCGCGCACCCGCTCGACGAACGGCCGCACGACGCGCACGTGGACGTCGGCCTCGAGCAGGGCGAGGCGGATCTGGCGCAGCGCCGCGGCGAGCGCCTCCTCGCCGACCTTGCCTTCGCCCTTGAGCTGGCGGAAGACGTCCTGGAGCTTGCCCTGGAGTCCGTCGAACATCGGCGTTCCGTCCGGCGGGGATGGTAGACGATCGGCCGCGGTGCGGCAAACGGGCCGCCGTCCGATACCGCGCCGGCGCCGGATGCGATAATGGGCCGTTCCGCTCACCCAGTCCAGGAACGTCCGGGAGGGACTTCCCGATGCCGACCGGCTCGCCGCGCCTCGCCCGATCCGCCGCGCTGACCGCGCTCCTCTCCCTGCCCCTGGCCGCCGCCGCGGCGTCCGCCGCCGAGTCGCCGGACGGCCTGTGGAGCGATCTGCCCACCTCGCGCGAGGCCGCGCTCGGCGCGCCGGAGAGCGCCACCGTGCGCCATCGCGCGGTGCTCCTCGACCCCGGGGCGCTCGACGCGCTGCTCGCGCTCGCGCCTCTCGAGGGCTCGCTCGCCGCCCTCGCCGGGGAGCCGGTCGAGATCACCCTGCCGCTTCCCGGCGACGGCTTCGGCCGCTTCCGCGTCGAGGTCTCGCCGATCGTCGAGCCCGGGCTGGCGGCGAAGTACCCCGCGCTCGCGACCTACCGCGGCGTCGGCGTCGACGACCCGGCGGCGACCGTGCGGTTCAGCGTCACGCCGCACGGCTTCCACGCCCAGGTGCTCGGCCCGCGCGGCCGGTTCCTGATCGACCCCTACGCGCGCCGGGACCGCTACCACCACGTCGTCTACTTCGCCCGCGACGCGGTCCGCCCCGCGGACCTCGACTTCCGCTGCGACGTCCACGGCGCCGTCCCACCGGCACCGGAGTTCTCGGAGACCGAGGGCGGCGGCGTGGACCTGCGCACTTATCGCACCGCGGTCGCCGCGACCGGCGAGTACACCGCGTTCCACTCCAGCCCCGACCCGCCGAACGTCCCCGACGGCCTGGCCGCGATCGTCGTCGCCATGAACCGGGTCAACGGCATCTACGAGCGCGAGGTGGCGATCCGCATCATCCTGGTGGCGAACAACGACGACGTCGTCTACACCAACGGCGCCACCGACCCCTACAACAACAACAGCGGCGGCCAGATGCTCGGGCAGAACCAGAGCAACCTGGACGCCGTCATCGGCACCGCCAACTACGACATCGGCCACGTGTTCTCGACCGGCGGCGGCGGCGTGGCGTTTCTCGGCGTCGCCTGTGAATCGGGGTTCAAGGCGGGCGGCGTCACCGGTCTGTCCAGCCCGACCGGCGACGTCTTCTACGTCGACTACGTCGCCCACGAGATGGGGCACCAGTGGGGCGCCAACCACAGCTTCAACGGCAGCGCCGGGGCCTGCTCCGGCAACAACCGCAATCCGAGCACGGCCTACGAGCCCGGCAGCGGCTCGACGATCATGGCCTACGCCGGGATCTGCGGCTCGCAGGACCTCCAGCCCAACAGCGACGATTACTTCCACGCCGTCAGCCTCGACGAGATCGTCGCCTACAGCCGCAGCGGCCAGGGCAACTCCTGCGCGGCGACCGTGGCGGTGGGCAACACGCCGCCGACCGCCGACGCCGGCCCCACCTTCACGGTCCCGAGGAGCACGCCGTTCACGCTCTGCGGCGCGGGCGCCGACGCCGGCGGCGACCCGCTGACCTTCGACTGGGAGGAGTGGGACCTCGGCCCCGCCGGCCACCCCAACACCCCCTCGGGCGACGCCCCGATCTTCCGCTCCTTCCCTTCCGTCAGCGAGCCGGACCGCACGTTCCCGCGCTGGAGCGATCTGCTCGGCAACACCCAGACGATCGGCGAGCTCCTCCCCTCCTACGCCCGCACCCTGGACTTCCGGCTGACCGTCCGCGACGCCGGGCAGGTGGCGGGCAGCTTCGGCAGCGACTTCACCCAGGTGACGGTCGACGGCGCGTCCGGCCCCTTCGTCGTCACCGCCCCGAATACCCCGGGCGTCAACTGGCCGGTCGGCAGTGCGCAGACCGTGACCTGGAACCCGGCGGGCACCGCCGGGCCGCCGGTCGACTGCGCGGCGGTCAACGTCCTCCTCTCGCTCGATGGCGGCGCGAGCTTCCCCGTCGGGCTCGCCGGCGGCGAGCCCAACGACGGCTCGGCGCAGGTGACGGTGCCACCGCTGGCCTCCACGGCGGCGCGGGTGATGGTGCGCTGCGCCGGCCCGGACGCGGACTTCTTCGACGTCGGCAACGCGAACTTCACGATCTCCGGCGCCGGCGTCCTGCTGTTCACCGGCAACTTCGAGGCCTGCGGCGGCGGCTTCGGCGAGTGGGACGACGTGGTCGTCGAGTGACGGCGGCGCGTCCTATACTCCCGCCGCGATGAGCCGGCGGGCCAAGATCGTCGCCACCGTCGGGCCGGCGACGGCGAGCGCCGGCGCGCTCGCCGCGCTGCTCGAGGCCGGCGCCGACGTCCTGCGCCTCAACCTCTCCCACGGCGACCACGCCTGGCACCGCGAGCGCATCGCGATCGCGCGCCGGCTCGCCGCCGAGGCCGGGCGCCATCTGCCGATCGTCTTCGATCTCACCGGACCGCGCTACCGCCTCGGCGCGCTCGCCGCGCCGCGACTGCTCGCGGCCGGCGAGGAGGTCACGCTCGGCCCGCCGGAGGGCGGCGCCGACCTGCCGGTCGACGATCCCGCGCTGCTCGCCCGGCTCGACCGCGGCGAGCGGGTGCTGATCGACCAGGGGCTGGTCGAGCTGCGGGTCGAGGCGCGCCGCGGCGAGCGGGTCGCGGCGCGGGTGCTCTCGGGCGGCGAGGTCTCGAGCCGCAAGGGGATCAACCTCCCGGACAGCGACATCGGCTTCGCGATCACCGACAAGGACCGGCGGGACATCGAGTTCGCGGTCGCCGAGGGGGCCGACTACCTGGCCGCGAGCTACGTCGCCACGCCCGAGGACCTGGCGTCGCTGCGCGGGGCGGTGCGCGCGGCGGGCGGCGCCGTGCCGCTGATCGCCAAGCTCGAGCGCGCGCGGGCGGTCGAGGACGGCAACCTCGAGCGGCTGATCGCCGCCGCCGACGCCGTGATGGTCGCGCGCGGCGACCTCGGGGTCGAGGTGCCGCTGCCGCGGGTGCCGGTGCTCCAGAAGCGGATCGTGCGCGCCGGGCGCCGGCTCGGCAAGCCGGTGATCGTCGCCACCCAGATGCTCGAGTCGATGATGCAGCAGCCGCGCCCGACGCGCGCCGAGGCGACCGATGTCGCCAACGCCGTGCTCGACGGCGCCGACGCGCTGATGCTCTCCGGCGAGACCGCGTCCGGGCGCTGGCCGGTCGCGGCGGTCGAGACCATGGTGCGGATCATCGAGGAGACCGAGGACTACGGCCGCAGCGCGCTGGCCGCGCCCGCCGACCTCCGGCGCGCCGACGCCGCCGCCGGCCCCCACGGCCCCGGCAGACCCGACGCGCTCGGCCACCGCGAAGAGGGGGGCGCGGTCGACATCCCGGACGTGGTCTCCGCCGCCGCCGTCTACGCCGCGCGCGAGGCGGGCGCCACCCGCCTGGTCGCGTTCAGCCAGAGCGGCGCCACCGGCCGGCTGATCGCCCGCTACCGGCCGACCGCGCCGATCGCGGTCTTCACCAACCGCGCCGACGTCGCGCGCCGGCTGCGCCTGGTGTGGGGGGTCGAGCCCTACCTGGTCGGCGACCCGCTCGACCACCACGACGAGGTGATCGCGATGATGGACCGCGAGCTGCTCGCGCGCGGCCTCGCCCGCCCGGGGGACGTCATCGTGGTGACCATGGGCGACCCGATCCGCGAGCGCCCGCACACCAACCTGATGCGCGTCCACCGGGTGCGCGGAGGGAAGGCCGGGTGAGCGGGAAGCCCGGCGTCGGCCCGCATTCGTGGACGGTGCCGGGCGCGGGCCCGCCGGCCGCGCGGCGGGTACCTGCACGCGCGGCGCGGAACCGGGCCCCGGGATGACCGGGCCGACCGGGGTCTCCGCGGCCGAGGGCGGGTTCGGGCCCGCGCCGCCGCTGCCGGACTGGCTGGCCGCCGAGCTGCCGTTCGCGCGCGCCGCCTACCGGCTCGGCCGCGGTCCCGACGCCGGCCGCCGCGTCCACTTCCTCGACCACGGCCCGCGCGACGCCCGGCCGGTGGTGATGGTCCACGGCAACCCGACCTGGAGCTTCCTCTGGCGCAGCGTGATCGCGCGCCTGCCGGAGCTCCGGTGCGTCGCGCCCGACCTGCTCGGCCTCGGCCTCTCCGACCAGCTCCCCCGTCTCCGCGACCACACGCCGGAGCGCCACGCCGGCGCGGTGGCCGAGCTGATCGAGGCGCTCGACCTGCGGGACGTCGTGCTCGCCGGCCAGGACTGGGGCGGGCCGATCGCCGCGCTCGCCGGCTCGCTGCTCGATGCGCGCTCGGCGGGCCGCATCGCCGGCCTGGTGCTCGCCAACACCGCGGTGCTCCTCCCGGCGCGCCCGCGCGGCACGGCGTTCCACCGCTTCGCCCGCGTACCGCTGCTCTCGAACATCGTCTTCCAGGACCTCGGCTTCCCGCTCTGGGCGCTCGGCCGCGTCCAGGGCGACCCGGCCTCGATCCGTGGCACGACCGCCCGCGCCTACCGCTGGCCGCTGCGGCGAATCCGCGACCGCGTCGCGCCGCTCGCGCTCGCGCGCATGGTCCCCGACGGCCCCGACCACCCGAGCGTGCCGGCACTCCGCCGCGGCGAGGAGTGGGTGCGGAGCTTCCCGGGGCCGATCGCGCTCGTCTGGGGCACCCGCGACCCGATCCTCGGCCGCGCCCTGCGCCGCCACGAGGAGGCCTTCCCCGCCGCCCCGGTCACCCGCACCGAGGCCGGCCACTTCCTCCAGGAGGAGGTGCCCGACGCGCTGGCGGCGGCGGTACGGGACGTGGCCGGCCGCGCACAACGCTCTTAGTACTACAGGCCCTTCGAATCGAGCCACTATGAAGGACGCGAATGCCTGCGCCGCCACGCCCCGAGCAGCTGCGGCAGCTCGGAAACAGAACAGAAGGGCTCTCCCACGCTATATATATACGAACGCCTACTACTCCTACTGACTCCTTGCCTGTTTGACTTCCTCCGCGAAGCGAGTAGTTGCTAAGTTCACAAGCTCGAACACCTCCTCGACCGTTTTGTCGGAAGAGGTTGCACCGAGCAGAACTTCCCGCCAGCTAGTGACGATCAGGTGTTCATCGGATCCTGATGCCCATTCGCGAGTGAGCACGGCCGGCTCTCGCAGCTCCAAGATCACCAAGAGAGCCATCGTCTTGTCTTTGGTCGCCGACCTGGCTCCGCGAACCTCGAGAACCAGCTCCTGTTGTGAGGACTCCACACTTCTTAGATCGTGCTGTTCGAGAATTTCCCTTACTCGTTCCTCCAACGACTCTTCTAGGTCCTCCGGTGGCAATCCCGGAAGGGGCTCATAGCGAGGGGCAAGAACTTCGACCCGCAGGTGCCGAATGCCTGCGAGCTGCTGTTCGACGAGAGATCCGGCAGGCGCACCCTGCGCGACGAGCACCCAAGCGGCGACCGCTACAATGGTGGCTTGGCATTTGCCGTTCATTCCAGTCCCTCATGGAGTTGGAGGTGGTTCGAGCTCCTCGTGTTTCGCTGCTGCCCTGGCAAACTCCTCAGCGTAGCGCTCCGAAGGTGACCGCTCATACTCTCTGTCGGTGCGTGCGTTTGCCGCCTCCTCCGCCTGCTGTCGAAAAACCTGCGGATCGGTCAGTGCCTGGTCGATATGACCCAGTTCATGCAGTTTATTCCTGTTTGAGGCGTCGGGACCAAGCGTTATCGTCGCCTGGGTTACGTCGTTAGCTGCGGCCTCGAATAGAGCGTTAGCAGCCTGCTCCCCGGCGGTCCCTCCGCCAGCCCTTTCATAGGCATCGATCATTGCCCGCTGGTCCGCTTCACGGCCAAAGTCGATATTGGTGACCGCCGCTCGTGGCGTACCGTTACTGTGCGTGCCGGGATTCCCTCTGTTTACAAAGAGATTCCTTCCCGTTCCTGGAGCGAAGGCGGCCAGCACTCCTCGTACTCTCCAGTTGCGGACAGCGGCCCTCTCATAGAAATTACGGTCATCATCGTTGGCATAAGTCACATCCCGGCCATCTGGGTCTGTGTAGCTCAGTGGGTTGCCCACAGCGTAGGAGTACCGGTTCCAGCGCTGAGGCTGAGTTGTAGTTGAGCGCCGGACCTTCGGATCCACACTCAGGAATCTCCCCAACAACGGCGAGCAGTACCTGGCATGCATGTAGTCGAGGTCGTCGACCTGCCCGGGCCGGTTGAGGTCGCGCTCGTGGCCCGTGAATTTCATGGGTTCGGCGTCCTGGTCCGGGAAGAGCTCCTCGCCGAAGGGGTAGTAGGAGTGGAGCTCCTCCATGTCTCCTTCGGAGTCGGTGATCAGCAGCGGCGTGCCGAGGTGGTCGAGGTGGAAGTGGT
>CAZNIX010000220.1:4449-7968 GCA_964573125.1 uncultured Thermoanaerobaculia bacterium | reverse complement strand
GCTCCGCCGCGGCCGGCGGCTCGGGCACGCGCTCGGGCGGCGGCTCCCCCCAGGCGGCCGCCCGCTCGGCGGCCGGGGCCTCGCCGGCGCCGGCCGGCGCCTCGGCGGCGGCGGCGCTGAAGTCGCCGCCCCCGATCTCCTCGGCGGCCTCGAACACCGCCGCGGACTCGAACGCCTCGACCTCGCGTGGGCGCATGCCCGTCCCCGCGAACATGGTCGCCTCGCCGACCTCCTCGTCTTCCGGCGGGGCGACCTCGGCGCCGGCGGCGGCGCTCGCGGTCAGCCGCGGCATCAGCGCCCGCACCCGCTTGCGGATCTGCGCCAGCTCGTCGAGCCGCAGCTCGTCGCGCTGCAGGTGGTGCTCGAAGCGCTCGACCTCTTCGCGGAAGCGGGAGAGGTCGGCGGAGAGGTGCCGGTCCGCCCGCACCCTGCCCTCGAGGTCGAAGATCTGCTGGTACTCGGTGAAGATGCGCCGCTCCTCGCGGCCGTACAGCGCTTTGATCGCCGCCTTCACCCGCTGGTTGGTCTCGAGCACCGCGAGCGCGAGGTCGGGCTCGAAGAAGAGGTCGCCGAGGCCGTGCTTGAGCGCCCGGTAGCGCTGCACCAACGCGCGTTCGTGGAGGCGCTCGAGGTCGGTGGCGGCGGCGATCTCGTCGCGCAGCGCCTCGATCTCGCGCTGGCGCTCGGTCACCGTCTCGGGCGGGGCCGGCTCGCCCGGGAGCAGGGCGCGCAGCCCGGCGAGCACCTCGCGCAGGTGGCCGCGGTCGGCGAGGCCGGCGGCGGCGGTGTCGTCGCCCTCGAGCCCCTCCTCGGTGATCCGGGTCAGCAGGTAGTCGATCTTGTCCAGGCGGTCGGGCGCCCAGTCGTCGCCGTGGCGGGCGTAGAGGTAGAAGCGGACGAGCTGGATCAGCACCTTCTCGTCGTAGGTCCGGAAGCGGCGGAAGAAGCGCCGCAGATGCGCGGGTTCGACTCTGCTATCCTCGCCGACCAGCGCGTCGATCAGCTCGTCGAGGTGGCCCTCGACGGCGTCGAAACGGCGCGCGAGGCCCGCCGCCTGGGAGGCGTTGAGGCTCTGCGAGATCTCCTTGAGCTGCCCGTACAGCTCCTGGAAGCGCTCGGGGTAGCGGTCCTCGAAATCCTCGAAGTACAGCTTGGCGAGGCTCTGCAAGAACTGGTGGAAGACCCAGGCCGAACGGAACCGCTGCGAGAGCGCGACGTAGCGCTGGTGCAGGGAGTGCAGCTCCTGGACGGTCATCGCGTTCTCTCCGGCCCGAGCAGTGCGGCGGATGGCTGAGCGGATTGTAAGCGATGAGCGCGCCGGCACCTAGCGCCCCGCGGGAACTGATCTCGGCCGCGCGCATCCAGGCCCGGGTGCGCGAGCTGGCGGCGGAGATCGAGCGCGACTACGCCGGTGTGCTCGCGGCCGGCGCGGAGGCCGGCGGCGGCGCCGACCGCCTGATCGCGGTCGGCGTGCTCAAGGGGTCGGTGTTCTTCCTCGTCGACCTGCTGCGCCACGTGCAGTCGGTGCCGGTGGCGGTCGACTTCTTCCAGACCTCCTCCTACCGCGACGGCACCAGCCCGGGCGAGGTCAAGATCGTCAAGGACATCGACCTCTCGATCCGCGGCCGCCACGTGCTGCTGGTCGAGGACATCGTCGACACCGGCTACACCCTGCGCACCATCCTCGACCTGCTGCGCTTCCGCGGCGCCGCCAGCGTGAAGTTGTGCGCGCTGCTCGACAAGGCCTCGCGGCGCGAGGTCCCGGTGCCGATCGACTACTGCGGCTTTCCGATCGAGGACGTGTTCGTGGTCGGCTACGGGCTCGACTACGGCGAGCGCTACCGCAACCTGCCCTACGTCGGGGTCTACGAGCAGGGGGAGGGATCGTGAGGAGCATCCACACCGACCGCGCACCGGCCGCCATCGGCCCCTACGCGCAGGCGATCGCGACCGGCGGGTTCGTCTTCACCTCGGGCCAGGTCGGGCTCGACCCGGCGACCGGCGAGCTGGTCGCGGGCGGCTTCGAGGCCCAGGCGCGCCGGGCGCTCGCCAACCTCGAGGCGGTGCTCGCCGCCGCCGGCTGCACGTTCGCCGACGTCGTGCGGGCGACGATCTACGTCACCGACCTCGGCCACTTCCCGCGCCTCAACGAGCTGTACGGCGAGGCGCTCGGCGGCCACCGCCCGGCGCGCTCGACGGTCCAGGTGCTGGGCCTGCCCAAGGGCGCGCTGGTCGAGATCGACCTCGTGGCGCGGATTCCCGGCGGCGGCGCGACCTAGCGCAACGCCGCGCGGGCGATGACCGTGCGCTGGATCTCGCTCGTCCCCTCGTAGATCGTGGTCACGCGCACGTCGCGGTAGAGGCGCGCGATCTCGTAGTCGGCGTGGAAGCCGTTGCCGCCGTGGAGTTGGAGGCTCGCCGCAGCGGCGCGGTTCGCGGCCTCGGAGGCGTAGAGCTTGGCCTCGGCGGCGAGGCGGCCGGCGCGCGGCTCGCCGGCGGCCGCGGCCGCCGCGGCGGCGTGGGTGAGCGCGCGCGCGGCGGCCAGCTCGAGCGCGATCTCGGCGATCCGGAAGCGCACCGCCTGGTGGCGCGCGATCGGCACCCCGAACTGGACCCGCTCCTTGGCGTAGGCGACCGCCAGCTCGAGCGCGCGCCGGTGGATGCCGACCGCCTGGGCGGCGACGCCGAGCCGCGAGTGGTCGAGGGTGGCGAGCGCGATCTTCATGCCGTCGCCCTCGGCGCCGAGCAGGTTCCCGGCCGGGACGCGGCAGCCGGCGAACACGATCGGCGCCGTGCGCGAGGCGTTGAGGCCGAGCTTGCCCTCCGGCGCGCCGACCGCGAACCCGGGCGCGTCGGCGGGCACCAGGAACGCCGAGAGCCCGCGCTTGCCGGCCTCGGGGTCGGTGCGCGCGACGACCACGTACCAGCGCGCGAACCCGGCGTTGGTGATCCACGCCTTCTCGCCGTCGAGCACCCAGGCGTCGCCGTCGCGGCGGGCGGCGGTGCGCATCGACGCGATGTCGCTCCCCGCCCCCGGCTCGGTCAGGCCGAAGCCGCCGATCGCCCGGCCCGAGGCCAGCTCGGGGAGAACCGCCCGCTTCAGCTCCTCGGAGCCGAAGCGCTCGAGCGGCCAGCAGCAGACCGAGTTGGTGACGCTCATGGTCACCGCCGTCGACGGGCAGACGCAGGCGATCTCCTCGATCGCCAGGCAGTAGGTCAGCGGGTCGAGCCCGGCGCCGCCGTAGCGCTCGGCGACCATCATGCCGAGCAGACCCAGCTCCCCCAGCTCCGGGATCAGCTCGGCCGGGAAGCGGTGCTCGCGGTCGCGCTCCTCGACCCCGGGGCGGATGCGCTCCTCGGCGAAGCGGCGCACCTCGGCGCGCAGCAGCTCCTGCTCTTCGGTGAGATCGAAGCCGACGCCGGCGGCGGCGTCGAGGGCGGGCGCGGCGGCGGGGGCGGCGGCGGGGGCGGGGGCGGGGGGGGCGGCGCATCCGATGTTCAGTTCCTGGGCGGCCGCAC
>CAZNIX010000220.1:1791-4439 GCA_964573125.1 uncultured Thermoanaerobaculia bacterium | reverse complement strand
CTCGCTCGTACCCTCGTAGATCTCGGTGATGCGGGCGTCGCGGAAGTAGCGCTCGACGTTGTACTCGCGGGTGTAACCGTAGCCGCCGTGGATCTGGAGCGCCTTGTTGGTCACGCGCTGGGCCATCTCGGAGGCGAACAGCTTGGCCTGCGCCGCCTCGAGCGTGTAGCGGCGGCCGCGGTCCTTGGCCCACGCCGCCTTCCAGGTCAGGAGGCGCGCGGCGTCCAGCTCGGTGACCATGTCCGCGAGGTA
The DNA here is from genome assembly GCA_964573125.1 of uncultured Thermoanaerobaculia bacterium. Lineage (GTDB taxonomy): Bacteria > Acidobacteriota > Thermoanaerobaculia > Multivoradales > JBCCEF01 > CAVSQV01. The sequence goes on along the minus strand of CAZNIX010000220.1, from coordinate 4,187 downwards.
GAACTGGATGGCCTGGAACTCCGCCAGGGCGCGCCCGAACTGCTGGCGCGCCTGGGCGTAGGCGAGCGCCTCCTCGTAGGCGGCCTGGGCGATGCCGACCGCCTGGGCGGCGATCCCGATGCGGCCGCCGTCGAGCGTCGCCAGCGCGACCTTGAAGCCCTCGCCGTCGCCGCCGATGCGGCGCGCCGCCGGCACGCGCACGCCGTCGAACGCGAGCCAGGTGGTGCCCGAGGCGTTGACCCCGAGCTTGACCTCGTGGCCGCCGCGGCGGAGCCCCGGCGCCTCGGCCGGCACCGCGAACGCGGTGATCGCCTTGTGGCCCCGCTCGCGGTCGAGCGTGGCGAAGACCAGGACGTCGTCGGCGTGGGTGCCGTTGGTGATGAACACCTTCTCGCCGTCGAGCACGTAGTCGCCGCCGTCGCGGCGGGCGGTCGTGCGCAGGCTCGCGGCGTCGCTCCCCGCCCCCGGCTCGGTGAGCGCGAAGCAGCCGAGCCGCTCGCCGCGCGCGAGCGGGGCGAGGATCTCGCGCTTCTGCTCCTCGCTGCCGAACGCGAGCAACGGGTCGCAGACCAGCGAGTTGTTGACCGACAGGATCACCCCGGTCGAAGCGCAGACCCGGCTCACCTCCTCGATTACCAGGCAGTAGGAGACCGTGTCCATGCCGGCGCCGCCGTACTCCTCGGGCACCACCACTCCGGCCAGCCCCAGCTCGCCGGCCTGGTCGTAGAGGTCGCGCGGGAACTCGCCGCTGGCGTCGATCTCCTTGGCCCGCGGCTTGACCACCTCCTCGGCGAAGCGGCGCACGGTCTCCTGGAGGAGCTGCTGCTCCGGGCTCAGGCGGATCTGCATGCGGCGATGCTAGCAGAGCCCTCCCGTCCCGGCGCCCTCGGACGCGCCGGCCGGCGATGCGTCGTCGCCGCGCGGACCCCGGGCTCGGCGCGGCGCGACCGGACCCGCGGCTCCCGGGCCGAGGCGCCTTCCCCCCGGCCACCGCTTTGGGGCAGAATCGGCCGTGATGAGCGCGACCTCCCCCGCCGCCGAGCCCGCCCCCTTCGACTACACGCCCGAGGAGCTGCGCAGCTACCTGCCGACCGGCTGGGAGCTGCTCGACGGCGGCGCCGCGGTCTGGAACCCGAAGAAAAAGGCGCTCACGCTGCGCGTGCTCGACAACGTCGAGTTCGACTGGCCGGTGGCGGTGACCGCCGCCGCGGTCGCCGAGCACGGCCGGCTCGAGGCCCTGCGCCGCGCGATGGAGGACGCCTTCCGCGCCCGCCTCGGCCGCCCGACCCGCGGTCTCGGTCTCGCCCGGCGGCGCTGACCGGGCGGCGGCCCTTCCCCGGAGCGTTCGGCGGAGTCCTCGCCGCGTGCCTGACGACCCGAACCCCGGCCGCGACCGGGGAAATCGAGAGCGCACCTCCCGACCTCGTCTTCGAGCGCCGGCCGGGCATCGTGCCGCGGCCTCGAGGACCGCGGGCGGCTAGCGCTAGCGCTTCCGGTAGGTGCCGACCAGCTCGGCGCGGGCCAGGACGTGCCCCGCCATGGCGCGCTCGAGCTCCGCCTTGGCCGGCTCGCCGAGGTCGCCGAGCGCAGTGTCGAGGGCGTAGAGCTTGTGGAAGTAGCGGTGGCGGCCGATCGGGGGGCAGGGGCCGCCGTAGCCCGTGCGCTTCCAGTCGTTGCGGCCCTCGCGGGTGCCCGGAGGCAAGGCGCCGGGAGCGACCCCCTCGGGCAGCTCCGTGGTGTCCGCCGGCAGGTCGTAGAGCACCCAGTGCACCCAGGTCATGCGCGGGTGCGCGGGATCGGGGGCGTCCGGGTCGTCGACGATCAGCGCGAAGCTCGCCGTCCCCGCGGGGGCGCCGCGCCACGCCAGCGCGGGCGAGACGTTCTCGCCCTGGCAGGTGAACCGGGCCGGGATCTCGCCGCCGGGCGCGAAAGCGGAGGAGGTCAGGGTCAGACTCATCGCTGCTCCCCGCCAGTCTACCCTCCCGGCCGCGACCCCGGCTTGACCGCGGGGCCGGCGGCGGGGTCGCGGCAGAGCGGGCAGGCGGCGGCCTGCCAGGTCGGCAGGTCGAGAACGAGCAGGCTCTCGAACGGCGTGGCGCCGAACGGCCTCGAGGCCCCGCTGCGGTCGACGATCGCGCCGATCGCGACCACCTCGGCGCCGGCGGCGCGCGCCAGCTCGGCGGTCTCGAGCGTGGACCGGCCGGTGGTCACCGCGTCCTCGACCACCGCGACCCGCTCGCTCGGAGCGAGCGCGAAGCCGCGGCGGAGCGCGAGCGCGGCGCCGGCGCGCTCGGCGAAGCGGAACGGCACGCCGAGCGCGGCCGCGGTCTCGTGGCCGATCAGGAGCGCACCGAGCGCCGGCGAGAGCACCGACTGCGGCCGGTGGCGGGCGAGCT
>CAZNIX010000220.1:0-1781 GCA_964573125.1 uncultured Thermoanaerobaculia bacterium | reverse complement strand
GCCGAAATCGACGTCCAGGAGCGCCGCCTGCGCCCCCTCGAGCAGGAACTCCTTCCCCGCGGCGCGCGCCTCCCGCGGGTCCTCGAGCAGCTTCGCGCACTGGACGTAGGCCGGCGAGTGCCGGCCCGAGGAGAGGAGGAAGTGGCCGCGCAGGAGCGCCCCGGCGTCGGCCAGCCGGCGTTCCCAGAGCGCCCCCTCCGCCGTGGCGCGATCGTGACCTCGGGCGCCCGCCGCCGGCTCCCGGGCGCCGCCGCCCGCCGCGGGCTCGCCGCTCCCACCGCCCGCCCTGCGCTGTGCCGGCTCGGGCTCCGCGGCGCCGGTCCGCGGCCCGGGCGCGCTCACCCGGCGCGCTCCTCGCGCTTGATGCCGTACTGCTCCATCTTCTTGTACAGGTTGCTCCTCGGGGTGTCGATCGCCTGCGCGGTCTGGGTGACGTTCCAGTCGTTTTGGTCGAGCTTGTGGAGGATGAACAGCTTCTCGGCGTTGTCCCGGAACTCGCGCAGGGTGGCGACCGAGAGCAAGGCGTCGGACAGCTCGGGGCCGGCGCCGCCGGTGGCCGCGAGCACGTCCTCGCGGCCGATCGTCGCGCCCGGGGCGAGGATCAGGAGGCGCTCGACCAGGTTCTTCAGCTCCCGCACGTTGCCCTTCCAGGGCATCGCCTGCAAGTGCTCGATCGCCTCGGGCGCGAACTCCCGCCGCGGCGTGTTGTTGCGCTCGGCGTAGCGGCGGACGAAGTAGTCGACCAGGAGCGGCAGGTCCTCGAGCCGCTCGCGCAGCGGCGGGGTGCGGATCGGCACCACGTTGAGGCGGTAGAAGAGGTCGTCGCGGAAGCGGCCGGCGGCGATCTCCGCCTCGAGGTCGCGGTGGGTGGCGGCGATCACCCGCACGTCGACCCGCTCGGTGCGCTCGGCGCCGACCGGCTCGACCTCGCCGTTCTGGAGCACGCGCAGGACCTTGGCCTGGGTGCGCGCGGACATGTCGCCGACCTCGTCGAGGAAGATCGTGCCGCCGTCGGCGAGCACGAACTTGCCCGCCTGCTTACGCACCGCGCCGGTGAAGCTCCCCTTCTCGTGCCCGAACAGCTCGGACTCGATCAGCTCGTCGGGGATCGCCGCGCAGTTGACCTCGACCAGCGCCCGCTCGCGCCGCGGGCTCGCGCGGTGGATGGCGCGCGCGACCAGCTCCTTGCCGCTGCCGCTCTCGCCGGTGATCAGCACCGTCGCCGTGGCCGGCGCGGCCTTCTCGACCGTCGCCCGCAGCTTGCGCATCGCCGGCGAGGCGCCGATCATCTCGTCGGCCTCGTGGCGCAGCACCCGGTTCTCGCTCGCCAGGCGCCGGCTTTCGACCGCGTTGCGCAGCGAGACCAGGACGCGCTCGCGCGCGAGCGGCTTCTCGAAGAAGTCGTAGGCGCCGCGGCGGGTGGCCTCGACCGCGGTCGCGACGTCGGCGTGGCCGCTGATCACGAGGGCCGGCATCTCGTAGCCGCGCTCGCGGAACGCCTCGAGGACGGCGAGGCCGTCCATCTCCGGCATCTTGACGTCGAGCACGACCGCGTCGGGCAGGCGGTCGGCGACCCGCGCCAGCGCCTGCGGGCCGTCCGCCGCCTCCTCCACCCGGTAGCCCTCGTACTCGAGGATCATGCGCAGGCTGTCGCGGATCGCGGCCTCGTCGTCGACCACCAGCACGGTCGCCTTGGCGGGTTGCTTCGCCATCTCGGCGGCGGAGTCTAGCAAGCGGCTGCTTTCTGGAGGGGGGCTGTTCCAGCCCCCCTCCCCCGAGTC
>CAZNIX010000219.1:0-8000 GCA_964573125.1 uncultured Thermoanaerobaculia bacterium | reverse complement strand
CCGGGCGCGGCGTCCGAGTGCGGGCCGGGCAACAGCAGCGCGGTCGCCCCCGCGAGGTCGACCGTGGCGCCGCCGGCCGCCACCGCGCTCACGGCGCACCCGCCGTCGAGCGCGGAGAGCGCCGGCGCCGGGCCGTGGCCGTGCACGACCAGCCGGGCTCCGGCGTGGCGCTGGAGGACGAGCGGCATCACCTCGCGGCCCAGGAACCCGACCGCCTCGGCGGCGCGCTCGCGCACGGTCGCGGCGTCGAAGACCAGGATCGGCTCATTCCGGGGGGCTCGCGGCTCCCCGGCGCCGAGCCAGCCGAGCCACTGCCAGCGGCGGGACTCCTCGGCGGCGAGGGCGTGGACGCCGAGGCCGGCGTCGAGCGCCATGCGCACGGCGCGGAAGTCGAAGCACGGCACGCCGAGCCGGGAGAGCCGCGCCGAGAGCAGGTGCTCGCGGAGGATCGACTTGATCTTGCGCCGGAAGAACCCGAAGGTGTCGTCGTCGAGCTCGAAGCGCGAGTGCCAGGCGGTCGCCAGCTCGGCGCCGTCCGCTTCCGGGTTGGTGGTCAGCCAGCCGAGCAGCAGCCGCTGCAGGTTGGGGCTCACCGGCGCGTCGGGGCGGAAGGGCTCGCGCCAGCTCGGGCCGAAGATCTCGGCGTCTTCCAGCGGCCAGGCCAGCGGCCGCAGCTCGTCGATCACGGCGCCGGGCAGGAACAGCAGGCTGGTCCGCATCCAGACGTCGTAGTCGTAATCGAGGATCCGGCACGGCTCGCCGAAGCTGTCCATCCACCCCAGGCAGGCGGCGCCGAGCAGGCCGCGGGCGGCGACCTCGCGGTCGATCAGGTCGAGGTAGTCCTCGCCGTAGGCGAGCAGGGCGTCGGTGGCCAGGACGTAGACGTCCGCCTCGCGGCCCTCCCGGCGCAGCCAGGCGAGACCGCGGTCGAAGGCCGAGAACTCCCAGCCGCTGTTGTCGCCCCCGAGGTGGACGAGGTTCTGCGAGACGGCGTGGCACCAGTCCCCCTCGGCGGCGTTGTCGACGACCACGACCGTCGCCTCGCCGGCGCCCAGGGTGTCGAGCAGACCGACCAGCCGGGGGAGCGCCCGCGGGTACTTCGCGCGGTCGTACTGCGCGTAGACGACCGCGAGCCGCGGGCCGCTAGGGCGGGGGCTCATCGTTGCCAGCCTCGGCCGGTCGCGGTCGCGGCACGGCGCCGCGCGCCGCCCGGCGCGGCACCAGGGCGGCGAGGAGCCTGCGCAGCCCGGTGTAGATCGTCCACGACCGCCCTCCCCACAGCATGTCGATCAGCTCCCGCGCCTGCATCGTGAGCTGCTCGACCCTTCCCATCCGCTCGGCCTGGTCCGCGATCGTCGCGTCCTGGCGATCGGCGCGCCGGGCGACCTGCGCCAGGTGCGCGTCCTGTCCCGCGAGCCGCCGGTTCAGCTCGCCGAGCCATTCGTCCTCCTGCTCCCGCCGCCGGAGGAGATCGCGCCGGTGGCGCTCCAGCGCGCCCTGCTGGCGGGCCAGCGTGTCGCGATGCCAGCGGAGGAGGGCGTCACGGTCGCGGTCCTTCTCCGCCCGCCGCTCGAGCGCGGCCCGCAGCGCGCCGAGGTCGGCCGCCGCCCGCTCGGCCGCGGCGTCGACCCGGTCGCCGAGCCGCGCCTCGAGACGCCGCTCGGTCTGCTCGCCCGCGCGCGCCAGCTCGCCGAGCGCCCGCTCCACGGCCTCGACCCGCGCCAGCAGGGCGGCGGAGCGGTCGGCGCTTCCCGCCAGCTCGGCCTGGAGCTGCCGCACCCAGCGCGTCCGGCCCTCGAGCTCGCCCTGCAGCTCGACGATGCGCCGGTTGCGCCTGCCGACGGCGTTGTCGTCGGCGATGTAGAAGCTGCCGCCGGTGGGGGCCGCCGCGAGCGCCGCCGGATCGCTGCCGCACAGGGCGAAGAAGTAGTCCGCGGCCTCGAGGCGCCCGGCGCCGCGCGCGCCGTCGCCGGCGACCAGGTCAAGCAGCCCGTCGGCTCCGGAGCCGGCCTCCTCGTCGGCGTAGAAGTAGGCGCCCTCGGTCCGCGACTGGCCGAGGATCGCCACCGCCGGGAACACCTCGGTCAGCGCCCGGCGCAGCTCGCGGAGCCGGAACTCGTGGACGTGGAACGGGTTGGGCGGCGCGTCCGCGCCCCGGCGGTAGGTCCTCCGGTTCGGCGTCGAGAGCAGGAGGATCCCGTCCGGCCGGAGGAGGCGCCGGACCTCGCGCAGGAACCGGCGATAGCCGTCGACGTGCTCGATCACCTCGTAGGCGACGACGACATCGAAGCGCTCCGGCGGGAACGCGGAGCACAGGCAGTCGCCGGCGAGGAACGTGACGCCGGGTCCGCCGAAGCGGACCGCGGCATAACGGACCGCCTCCGGGGCGCGGTCGATCCCGACCACCCGCCGCGCGCCCCCGCGCTTGAGGATCGCCGACCCGTAGCCGCTGCCGCAGCCGAAATCGAGGACCTCGCGCCCGCGCACGTGACGGGCGGCGAGGTGGTAACGCGAGGCGTGCTCGATCTCGAGCTCCGTTTCGACCTTGCCAGGGACGAGCCGCTCGCCGGTGAACTCGAGGTCGACCATCGCGTTTGATTCTATGCTACGCCGGCTATCGAGTGGAGGCAACCGGCCCGCGCGCCGAGCGTCGGGGAAAAACCCCCGAAATGCTACCACGGCATGGCGTCGCCGCGACCGTCGCCGCGGCGGGCCGCGGCCGGCGGACGCCGGGCGACTCCGGCCGGGCCTGATATCGTCGCGAGCCTGGCACGGAGCGCCCGCTGCGCTGGAGGCCCCGGTGAGCACGGCCGTCGAGGAGGGATCCGCCGAGGGATTCTCGGTCATCGTCCCCGCCTTCAACGAAGAGGAAGGCGTCGGCCGGGTGTTGGCGGAGCTGCGGTCGGTGCTCGGGCGCTCGGAGCGGCCGTCCGAGGTCCTGGTGGTCGACGACGGCTCGACCGACGGCACCGCCCGGGTCGCCGCCGCGGCCGGGGTCCGCGTCGTGCGGCACGAGCGCAACCTCGGCTACGGCGCGAGCCTGAAAACCGGCATCCGCCGCGCCCGCTGGGACCGCATCGTCATCACCGACGCCGACGCCACCTATCCGCTCGGGCGCCTGCTCGACCTCGTCGAGGCGCTGGCGGAGGTCGACATGGCGGTCGGCGCCCGCACCGGCGAGACGGTGCGCGTCCCGCTCCTCCGCCGGCCGGCCAAGTGGTGCCTGCGCAAGCTCGCGCAATACCTCACCGGGGTCGCCATCCCGGACCTCAACTCCGGCCTGCGCTGCTTCCGCAAGAGCACGATCGCGGAGTACATGCACCTGCTGCCGCTCGGCTTCTCCTTCACCACCACGGCGACGCTCGCCTACCACGCGGACGGCCGCCTGGTGCGCTACCTCCCGATCGACTACCAGGATCGCCGGGGGGCGTCGAAGATCCGGCCCGTCCGCGACACCTACAACTTCCTGCTCCTCATCCTGCGCACGGTGATGTACTTCGACCCGATCCGCGTCTTCATGCCGGCCGCGCTGGTCGCGCTGGCCGCGACCGCGGCGACCTTCGCCTACGAGCTGGTCTGGCAGCGGAACCTGGCGGAGAAGAGCCTGATCCTGCTCGTGATCACGGTCTTCCTCTTCAGCGCCGCTCTCCTCGGCGACCTGATCGTCAAGCGCGGCCGGTGAACCGGGGGCGATGCGCATCCTGGAGATCATCACCGTCCCGTTCTTCACCCCCCGGGGAACCGCGTTCAGCTCGCTCGAGCGCACCCGCGCGCTCGCCCGGCTGGGACACTCGGTGGACATCCTGACCTACCCGCTGGGCGACGACGTCGAGGTGCCGGGCGTACGCATCCACCGCATCCCGAGGGTGCCGGGCATCCGCACGATCCCCATGGGGCCCTCGCTCGGCAAGCTCGTGTTCGATCTCCTGCTCGCGATCCAGACCGTCTGGTGGTTGTTGTTCCGCGGTCCCTGGCACCTGGTTCACGCGCACGAGGAGGCCGCGTTCTGGACCGCCGCGCTGCGCCCGCTCTACCGCGCCCGGCTGCTCTACGACATGCACTCGAGCCTGGTCGAGCAGCTCGCCAACTTTGGCTATAGTGACTCCGGCCTGCTGCGGCGGGTGTTCGGCTTCTTCGAGCGCCTGGCGCTGCGGCGGGCCGACGCGGTGATCGTGATCTGCGCCGAGCTCGAAACCTGCGTGCGCCGCGCCGCGCCGGCCGTGCCGGTCGAGGTGATCGAGAACCTGCCGGTCGGCTGGGACCTGCCGCCTCCGGCCGCGCACGAGGTCGCCGCCCTGCGCGACCGCCACGGTCTCGCCGGCCGCCCTCTCGTGCTCTACACCGGCAGCTTCGGGACCAACCAGGGGCTGGAGCTCGCGATCGACGCCATGGCGCGGGTGTCGCGCCGGCTCCCCGACGCCCGCCTGATGCTGGTCGGTGGGAGCGGCGCCGATTTCGAGCGCGTGCGCGCCTACGCCGAGCCGCGCGGCCTGGGCCGGACCGTCCTGCTCCCGGGCGCGCAGCCCGACTCCCTGATGCCGGTCTTCATGGCCGCCGCCGACCTCCTGCTCTCGCCGCGGCTCGAGGGCACCAACACGCCGCTCAAGATCTACAGCTACCTGGCCGCGGGCAAGCCGATCGTCGCCACCGCGCTCGGCGCCCACACCCAGGTCCTGTCGGCGGCGACCGCCGAGCTGGTGCCCCCGACCGCCGGCGCGCTCGCCGACGGCATCGTGCGCGTGCTCGGCGATCCGGCGCGGGCGCGGGCGCTCGGGGAGGCGGGCCGGCGCCTGGCGCAATCGAGCTACGGCCCCGAACGCTACCTGCGCCAGCTTGCCGCGATCCTCGAGCGCGCGGGAGCGCCCGGGCGCGAGGCCGCCTGATGTGCGGCCTGTGCGGCGTGCTGCTCTTCCGCGACGGCGAGCGCGTCGAGCGCCCGGTCCTCGACGCCATGACCGACCGCATGACCCACCGCGGGCCCGACGGCCGGGGCGTGTGGAGCGGCGGCCCGATCGCCCTCGGCCATCGCCGCCTCGCGATCATCGATCCCGCGGGCGGCGCCCAGCCGATGACCAACGAGACCGGGTCGGTGCGCCTGGTGTGCAACGGCGAGATCTACAACCACCGGGAGCTGCGCGCCGAGCTGGGAGCGAAGGGCCACCGGTTCCGCACCCGTTCCGACAACGAGGTGGCGATCCACCTCTACGAAGAGCACGGGCCGGGCTTCGTCCGGCGGCTCAACGGCATGTACGCGCTCGCGCTCTGGGACGCGGAGCGGCAGCGGCTGACGCTGGCGCGGGACCGGCTCGGCATCAAGCCGCTCTTCTACTACCGCTGGCCCGGCGGGATCGCGTTCGCCAGCGAGCTGCACGCGCTGCTCGCCCACCCCGCGGTGCCGCGGGAGGTCGACCCCGAGGCGCTCCAGCTCTACCTCGACCACGAGTTCGTCCCCGCGCCGCGGTCGATGATCGGCGGCGTCAGGAAGCTCCGCCCCGCCGAGCTGCTCGAAGTGGGCGCCCGCGGCGAGGTCGCGAGCGAGGTCTACTGGCGGTGCCGCTTCGAGCCCAAGGCGAAGCTCGGCGTCGAGGACGCGGCCGACGGGTTCGCCGAGCGGCTCCGGCGCGCCGTCCGCCGCCAGCTCATGACCGACGTCCCCCTGGGCGCGTTTCTGTCCGGCGGGCTCGACTCCTCGGCCCTGGTCTACTGGATGCGCGAGGAGGGCGCCGACCCGCTGCGCACCTTCAGCATCGGCTTCGACGCACCCGACTACGACGAGCTGCCGTACGCCCGGGAGGTCGCGCGGACGCTCGGCACCGACCACCACGAGGAGGTGCTGACCCCGGACCTGTCGTCGCTGGTCGAGGACGTGACCGCCCACCTCGACGAGCCGCTGGGGGACGTCTCGGCGCTGCCGACCTACCTGGTGTCCCGGGTCGCGCGGCGCAGCGTCACGGTCTGCCTCTCCGGGGACGGCGGCGACGAACTGCTCGCGGGGTACGAGCGGCACCTGGCGAGCCGGCTGGCGCGCGCGACCTCCGATCGGCTGCCGCCGGCGCTGCGACGTGCGCTCGCGCCGCTGGCCGCGCGCCTCCCGCCGGCCGGCGGCAAGAAGCCGCCCGCGGAGCTCGTGCGCCGCTTCGTCGCCGGCGCGGCGAAGGACCGGCGCGGCGGTCAGATGCGGTGGCAGACCTTCCTGCCGGAGGCCTGGCTCGCGCGGATCTACACCCCGGCGATGGCCGCCCGCGCCGCCGCCGTCGAGCCCTTCGCGGCGGTGCTCGAGCGGGCGGAGGCGGCCGCCGCCGCGGGCGCGCTCGATCGCGAGCTGGCGGTCGAGCTCGGTCTCTACCTGCCCGACGACATCCTGACCAAGCTCGACCGCATGTCGATGGCGGTCTCGCTCGAGGCGCGGGTGCCGTTTCTCGACCACGAGCTGGTCGAGTTCGCGGCCGCGCTGCCCGAGCGGTTCAAGATGCGGCGCGGTCGCGGCAAGTTCATCCTCCGCCGGGCGATGCGCGGCCGGCTGCCGCGGCGCGTTTTGACCCGGCGCAAGCAGGGCTTCGGCATGCCGGTCAAGCGCTGGCTGCGCCGCGAGCTGTACGGGCCGGTGGCGGAGGCGTTCGCGAGCCGAGCGCTCGCCGCCTGCCCGTGGCTCGAGCCGCGGGGCCTCCAGGCGATGCTCGACGCCCACCGCGACGGCGCCGGGGACCACTCGCACCCGCTCTGGTCGCTGTTCGTCTTCGCGCGCTGGCTGGAGCGGGTGTCGGAGCCGGCCGGCGGCGGCGCGGTGGCGGAGCGCCCGCTCCTCGCAACGGCGTCGCCGACGCCGTGACGGAGCCGGCGTGACGCGCTCGCCCGATCCGTCCCCGCGGGAGTGGGACCGAGTCCGCTGGGAGGACCTCGATCCCCGGCACGGGCGGCTGCGCATGGAGCGCGTCCTCCCCTGGGTCCCGCGCCCGGGACGCCACCTCGACGTCGGCACCGGCCGGGGCGACGGCACGGCCCTGCTCGGCGCGGCGGTCGAGCCGTGCATCGGCCTCGAGTACGGGCTCAAGAGCGCGCTCCTCGCGGCGCGGCGGGGGTGCACGATCGCCCGCGGCGACGCCCGGCGGCTGCCGTTCGCGGCGGGCTGCTTCGACAGCGTCACCTGCCTCGACGTGCTCGAGCACGTCCCGCGCCCGCGCGAGGCGGTCGCCGAGCTGGCGCGCGTGCTCCGCCCCGGCGGGGTGCTGATCCTGCAGACCCCGAACCGCGAGCTGTTCAAGGAGCGCGTGCTGAGCGGCCTCCGCGCCCTCGGCTTCCGGCAGAAGCAGCCCTACGACCGGCCGCTGCCGCTGGCCGCGCTGCGCCGGCTGCTCGGGGACGCGGGGTTCGCCGTGGAGGCGGAGCGACGCGTCCGGTGCTGGGACGACCGCGCCGCGGTGCGCGCCGTCTCGTGGTCGCGGCTGTTCGTCTGCCGGCGCGCCGGCCCGGGCGAAGCGGGATGACGGGCGCGGGGCGAGCGCGGCGCCGGGCGCTGGCCGCGGTCAAGGCGCTGGTCGGCGTCGGCGTGCTGGTCGTCCTCGCGCTGCGGGTCGATCTCGCCGCCGTCCGCGCGCAGCTCGCCGAGGTTGCGCCGTGGTCGCTGGTCGCGGCGATCGCGGTCTTCGCCGCCGGCATCTTCCTCCACGCCTGGCGCTGGCGGCTGCTGCTGCGCTTCTGGGGGATCGCGGCCGAGCTGCGCACCCTGGTGCGGCTGATCCTCGGCGCGGGGGCGTTGAACCTGGTGCTGCCGGGCAACCTGGGCGGCGACGCCTACCGCGCCCTCGGCGTTCGCGAGCAGGCCGCGGGCCTGCTGCCGTCGGCGGGGCTGATCGTGCTCGAGCGCTATTGCGGCTTTTTGGCCACGTTCGTGATGGCGCTGCTCGCGCTCGCCGCCGGCGATTTCGCCCGGCGCCAGCCGGCGCTGGCGCTCGCCGTCGTCGGGCTGTTCGCCCTGTTCCTGGCGCCGCTGGCGCTGGTCG
>CAZNIX010000218.1:0-8017 GCA_964573125.1 uncultured Thermoanaerobaculia bacterium | reverse complement strand
CCGACGGTACGCCGACCGCGGCCGCGCTCGGCTTCGCCCGCCGCTGCGGCGTCGAGCCGGGCGCGCTCGAGCGGGTCGCGACCGACAAGGGCGAGTACGTCGCCGCGGTCGTCAAGATCGCCGGCCGGCCGACCGCCGAGGCGCTGGCCGAGGTCGTGCCGCCGGCGCTCGCCGGCCTGTCGTGGCCGCGCACCATGCGCTGGGGCGCCGGCCTCGGCCCCTGGGTGCGGCCGGTGCACGGCATCGTGTCGCTGCTCGGGTCTGGATCTTCGGGGGGCGCGGTCGTGCCGTTCGAGCTGTTCGGGGTCGCCGCCGGCGACGAGACGATCGGCCACCCGGTGCTCTCGCCGCAGAGCTTCACCGTCCGCGGCGCCGCCGACCACCGGCGCAAGCTCGCCCGCCGCGGCATCGAGCTGCGCCCGGCCGAGCGCCGGCGCGTGCTCGCCGAGGGGATGCGCGAGCGCGCCCGGGCACTCGGCGGCGAGCTGGTCGACGACCCCGAGCTGCTCGACAAGCTGGCCGCAATCTGCGAGATCCCGGGCGTGCTCGAGGGCGCGTTCGACGAGGCGTTCCTCACCCTGCCGCGCGAAGTGCTGATCACCAGCCTGCGCGACCATCAGAGCGCGCTGAGCGTCGAGGAGCCGGCCGGCGACGGCGCGGCGCGGCGCCTGCTGCCGGCGTTTCTCACCGTCATGGACCGCCCCGACGACCCCGAAGGGCGGGTGCGCGCGGGCAACGAGTGGGTGGTCGCGGCACGGCTGGCCGACGCCCGCTTCTTCTACGACGAGGACCGCAAGACCCCGCTCGCCGCGCGCGCCGGGCAGCTCGCGCGGCTGGCCTTCCACGACCGGCTCGGCAGCTACGCCGAGAAGGCGGAGCGGATCGCCGAGCTGGCCGTCGTGCTGTGCGAGCAGCTCGGCTGGGACGAGGAGATCGACGACGCGCGCGCCGCGGCGCGTCTCCTCAAGGCCGACCTCGCGACCGAGATGGTCAAGGAGTTCACCTCGCTCCAGGGGATCGTCGGCGGCCTCTACGCGCGCGAGGAGGGGCTGCCCGAAGCGGTGTGGCAGGCGATCTACGACCAGTACCTGCCGGCCGGCACCGGCGACCCGATCCCACGCGGCCGGATCGGCAAGGCGACCGCGCTCGCCGACCGCATCGACACCCTGGTCGGCATCTTCGGCCTCGGCCTGGTGCCGACCGGCAGCCGCGACCCGTTCGGCCTCCGGCGCGCGGCGCAGGGGGCGGTGCGCATCGCGCTCGAGGGGGAGCTGCCGCTCGATCTCGACCTGGTCGCGGCGCGCGCGGCGCTGCTCTACGGCGACAAGCTGGAGAAGAGCGGCGACGAGATCCTCGAGCTGTTGCGGCCGTTCCTCTTCGACCGCATCCGGCATCTCCTCGGCCTCCGCGGCTACGCCTACGACGAGATCGAGGCCGCGCTGGCGGCCGAGTGGACGAGCCTCCCCGACCTCGCGGCGCGGGTTGCCGCCCTGCACCGCGTGCGCGAGCAGGAGTCGTTCCTCTCGGTCGCGCTCGCGGCCAAGCGCATCGTCAACATCGTCAGGGACCACCCGGAGTACCCGTTCGAGGAGGAGGCGCTCGTCGAGCCGGCGGAGAAGGACCTCCACCGCGCGTTCGGTGCGCTCCGCGCCGGCATCGAGGAGGCGGCCGCCGCCGCCGAGTACGAGGCGGGCCTCCAGCGCGTCGCCGAGCTGGCGCCGGTGCTCGACAAGTTCTTCATCGACGTCCTGGTGATGGACGAGGACCGCAAGCTCCGCCGCAACCGGATCGCGCTGCTCCAGGGCATCGAGCGCGCGATCTCCCGGATCGCCCGGCTGACGGAGATGGTGGTCGACAAGGCGGAGCACAGGGCTCGGCACGGGGAGGGCTAGCGGATCCCGGTCCGGCCACAAGGGCGCGGGACCGACGTGCTACGCTGCCGATGTGAGCCGCGAAGCCTTGCTCGAGCCTACCGCCGGGACCGAACTCTCCCTCGACGACTGGGCCGCGCTACCCGAGGACGAGCCGGGCGAGCTGGTCGATGGCCGCCTCGAGGAGGTGGAGGTGCCGGAACTCGTGCACGAGGTCCTGGTGGCGGCGCTGTGCCACCTGCTGCGGGCGTGGGCGCGTCCTCGCGGCGGGGTGGTCGCCGGCTCCGGCGTGAAGCTCGCGGTCGGCGAGCGCCGGGGCAGGATGCCGGACGTCGCCGTCTTCCTGCCCGGCAACCTCCCGCCGGGTCGCGGCCTGCTCCGGGTGCCGCCGGACGTCGCGGTCGAGATCGTCTCGTCCACCCCGCGCGACGCACGCCGCGATCGGGTCGAGAAGCTGAACGACTACGCGGCCGCCGGCGTGCGCTGGTACTGGATCGTCGATCCCGAGCTGCGCACCGTCGAAATCCTCGAACGGGGACCCGACGCGCGCTATGTCCACGCCCTCGCCGCCACGTCTGGCGTCGTCGATCCGGTACCCGGCTGCGACGGGCTCGCGCTCGACCTCGACGAGCTGTGGGCCGAGATCGACCGCCTCCCCACCGAACAGCCGCCGCGCTGAGCACCCTCGCCGGGCGGCCACCCTCGCGCGACTTCCGCGCATCCTCAACCACCGCCACCGGGCCGTGACCCGCGTGGCATATCCTTGGCCGCCGTAACCGGCATCGAGGGGAGGCACGAGCGTGGGGAGCAAGTGGGTCTATGCCTTCGGCGGCGGCACGGCCGAGGGGGAGGGCAAGCAGAAGGCGCTCCTCGGGGGCAAGGGGGCGGGGCTGGCGGAGATGAGCCGGCTCGGCATCCCGGTGCCGCCGGGGTTCACCCTCACCACCGAGGCCTGCATCGAGTACCAGCGCCGCGGCCGGAGCTACCCGGACGGCCTGCGCGCGGAGGTCGCCGAGCACCTCGCCCGGCTCGAAGAGCTGCAGGGGCGGCGCTTCGGCGATCCGGCCGACCCGCTCCTGGTCTCGGTGCGCTCCGGGGCGGCGGTGTCGATGCCGGGGATGATGGACACCGTCTTGAACCTCGGCCTGTCGCACCGCGCGGTCGCGGCGCTGACCGCGGCCGGCGCCGACGCCCGCTGGGTGCGCGACGCCTACCGGCGCCTGCTGACCATGTACGGCGACGTCGTCATGGGGGTCGAGCACCGCGAGTTCGAGCGCGTGCTCGGCGCCGCGCGCTCCGGGCAGGGGGCCGAGAGCGACGCCGAGCTGACCGCCGAATCGCTCGACCGGGTGATCGAGCGCTTCGAGGCGCTGATCGCCGAGCACGCCGGCCGGCCGTTCCCGCAGGACCCCGAGGAGCAGCTCTGGGGCGGCATCGCCGCGGTCTTCGACTCCTGGGACAACAAGCGCGCGCGCGACTACCGGCGCCTCCACGGCCTGTCCGAGGACATGGGCACCGGGGTCAACGTCCAGGCGATGGTGTTCGGCAACCGCGGCGCCGACTGCGCGACCGGCGTCGCGTTCACGCGCAGCCCGGCGACGGGCGAGAAGGGCCTCTACGGCGAGTACCTGGTCAACGCCCAGGGCGAGGACGTGGTCGCCGGCACGCGCACGCCGCGCTCGATCGACCCCGCCGGCGACGGCGAGGAGGCCGGCGGCGGCATGCGCGCCGAGTTCCCGCGCGCGACCGCCGAGCTGGAGGCGGTCTGCCGCTCCCTCGAGCGCCACTATCGCGAGATGCAGGACGTCGAGTTCACGATCGAGCACGGCGCGCTGTACATGTTGCAGACCCGCACCGGCAAGCGCACCGGCCCGGCGGCGGTGCGGATCGCGGTCGACATGGTCGACGAGGGGCTGATCGACCCCCGGACCGCGCTCGCGCGGGTCGAGCCCGCGCACCTCGAGCAGATGCTCGCCCCCGATTTCGACCTCGCCGAGAAGAAGCGCGCGGTCGCCGGCGGGCGGCTGCTCGCGAAGGGGCTGCCCGCGGGCCCCGGAGCGGCGTCGGGGCGGATCGCGCTCGATGCCGAGCGCGCCGCCGCGATGGCCGCCGAGGGCCCGG
Organism: uncultured Thermoanaerobaculia bacterium; assembly: GCA_964573125.1. Taxonomy (GTDB): domain Bacteria; phylum Acidobacteriota; class Thermoanaerobaculia; order Multivoradales; family JBCCEF01; genus CAVSQV01. The sequence goes on along the minus strand of CAZNIX010000218.1, from coordinate 4,025 downwards.
TGCTCCTGGTGCGCGAGGAGACCTCGCCCGAGGACATCGTCGGCATGCACGCCGCGGTCGGCATCGTCACCTCGCGCGGCGGCATGACCTCGCACGCCGCGGTGGTCGCGCGCGGCATGGGCAAGCCGTGCGTGGTCGGCGCCGGCGCGCTGGCGGTCGACGAGGCGGCCGGCGTGGTGCACGTGGCGGGCAACAGCCTGCGCGAGGGGGACTGGCTGTCGATCGACGGCGCCGCCGGCGAGGTGATCGCGGGCCGGCTCGCCCCGCACGACTCCGAGGTGCTCCAGGCGCTCGCCGGCGCGATCGCGGAGTCGCCGATGACGGCGGCGTTCCGGCGCGTCCTCGGCTGGGCCGACGGCGAGCGCCGGCTCCGCGTGCGCGCCAACGCCGACACCCCGCTCGACGCCCGCCGGGCGCGCGAGTTCGGCGCCGAGGGCATCGGCCTCTGCCGCACCGAGCACATGTTCTTCGAGGAAGACCGCATCCCGGTCGTTCGGCGGATGATCCTCGCCGCGAGCGCCGAGGAGCGCACCGCCCCGCTCGCCGAGCTGCTGCCGGTGCAGCAGGCCGATTTCGAGGGCATCCTCGAGGCGATGGACGGGCTGCCGGTGACCATCCGCCTGCTCGACCCGCCGCTCCACGAGTTCCTGCCCCACGGCGAGAAGGCGCTCGCCGAGCTGGCGCGCGAGATGGGGATCGCGCCCGCCGCCGTCGCCCACAAGGCGGAGGCGCTGAGGGAGCTCAACCCGATGCTCGGCCACCGCGGCTGCCGGCTCGGCATCACCGCGCCCGAGATCTACGACATGCAGGCCGAGGCGATCGCGCGCGCCGCCTGCGCGCGCCGGAAGGCGGGCGGCGACCCGGTGGCCGAGATCATGGTGCCGCTGGTCGGCACGCCCGAGGAGCTGCGCGTCCTGCGCGCGCGCATCGCCGCCGTGCTCGAGCGGGTGCAACGCGAGGAGGGGGTCGCGATCGCGGCGCTGATCGGCACCATGATCGAGGTGCCGCGGGCGGCGCTCACCGCGGACGCGATCGCCGCCCACGCCGACTTCTTCTCCTTCGGCACCAACGACCTGACGCAGATGACCTACGGCTTCTCGCGCGACGACGCCGGGAGCTTCCTCCCCGCCTACATCGAGCAGGGGGTGCTCCCGGGCGACCCGTTCGCGAGCCTCGACGTGGCGGGCGTCGGCGCGCTGGTCGCGATGGCGTGTGCGAAGGGGCGGGCGGCCAAGAGCCACCTCCACCTCGGCGTCTGCGGCGAGCACGGCGGCGACCCGCGCTCGGTCGCGTTCTTCCACCAGACCGGCCTCGACTACGTCTCGTGCTCGCCCTACCGGGTGCCGATCGCACGGCTGGCGGCGGCGCGCGCGGCGCTCGGGGTCAAGGGGCCGGAGGACGTATGACACGCCGGCGGGCGACGCGCCGGACGGCGGCCGCGCCTAGACGTCGGTCGCTTCGAGCGGGCCGCCGGCCCTGCTCCGCGGGCGTCGCCGGGACGGCGGCACCGAGTCTGCGATGAGAGAGACCCGCGTCCCTGACGCCCTCGCGGAGCTGCTCCGTCTCGTGCCCGACGAGCCGCGGTGGATCGACTACCGCGGCCTGCTGCTCTCCGGCCGGTGCCGCGCCTGGGCCGCCGCCGAGCCCGAGCACGGTTTCCTCCTCCGGGCGGTCGACGAGCCGTTCGCGGCGGTGTGGGGGGAGCCGGGGGAAGCGGCCGTGCGGGCGACCGTCGAGGGCGGAGGGCATCTCGACGACGTGCTGGTCGCCCCCGGAGCGGGCGCCGAGCGGGTGGCGGCGGCGCTGCCCGGCTGGGCGCCGCGGAAGGTGTTCTTCCACGTCCTCCCGGGGCGCGCCGCGGGCGCCCGCGCCGCCCTCGGGCGCCGACGTCGCGATGCTCGCCCCCGCCGCCCCGCCGGTCGCCCCCGACCTCGCGGGGCTGCCGCCGGCGCTGCGCGCCGAGGTCGGCGGCCTGCTCGCGCGAGTCCAGCCGGTGATCGTCGCCCGCGTCCCGCCCGGCGACGCCGGCCGCATCGTCTCGGTCTGCTCGGCGGCGCTCGAGACCGAGACCCTGTGGGACGTCTCGGTCGAGACCGTCCCCGGGCACCGCCGCCGCGGCCTCGCCGCCGCCGGCCTCGCCGCGCTCGCCCGCTGGATGATCGCCGAGCGCGGCAAGCGCCCGGTCTGGGGCGCCCACGAGACCAACCCGGCGAGCCTCGCCCTCGCCGAGCGCCTCGGCTTCGTCCGCGACTCCGAGCTGCTGACTTTCCAGCCGAGCCGTGCTGCGCCCGCGCGACCTTCTCGAGCTGCGCGGGGAGGTCCGATGGGAGCGGGGCGCCACGAGGCGCGCCTCTGTTAGACTCCGTGGGACATGAGCCTTCCCGAGCGCATCACCGACCGCCTCAAGCGCCTCCCGGAGCCGGTCCAGTCCGAGGTCCTCCACTTCGTGGAGTTCCTCGAGGCCAAGCAGGAGCGCGCTGCGGACGCTCGCGTGGACGAACACTGGACACGGTTCTCCCTCGCCCAGGCCCTGCGGGATTCGGATGAGGAAGAGGATCTCTACTCCCTCGATGATCTGAGAGAACGCTCTCCGTGATCCGCGAGGGGCCGGTCGTTCTCTTCCGATTCCCGTACACCGACCAGTCTCCCGGCAAGCTCCGGCCGGCGCTGGTTCTCCGGAGGCTACCCGGTCCCCACGAGGACTGGCTGGTCTGCATGGTCTCCTCGCAGGTCGCCAAGGCGACGCCGGCCCTGGACGAACGAATCCAGCCCGGAGATCCGGACTTCGGCGCATCCGGCTTGAAGACGGCGAGTGTGATCCGGCTGGCGCGACTGGCGGTGGTCGAGGGACGGCTGCTCCTTGGGTCGATCGGCAACGTGGCCGGTGAACGACTGGCTCGGCTCAAGGAGAAACTGGCCGCCTGGCTTCGGGGCAGTTAGCTTTCCCCGCCGTGGCGGGCCGAATCGTCTCCAAGGGAATCCCCCCGTGCCGTCGAAGATCCGCCTCCTCCCCGACCGGCTCGTCAGCCAGATCGCCGCCGGCGAGGTGGTGGAGCGGCCGGCGTCGGTGGTCAAGGAGCTGGTCGAGAACGCGCTCGACGCCGGCGCCGGCGAGGTGCGGGTGGAGCTCGAGGCCGGGGGCAAGCGGCGGATCGCGGTCGCCGACGACGGCTCGGGGATGGGGCGCGACGACGCGCTGCTCGCGTTCGATCGCCACGCGACGAGCAAGATCGCGAGCTTCGACGACCTCCAGCGCGTCGGCACGCTCGGCTTCCGCGGCGAGGCGCTGGCCGCGATCGCGGCGGTGGCGCGGGTCGAGCTGGCGACCGCCGAGACCGCCGGCGAGGGGCAGCGGGTGCGCATCGAGGGCGGCCGGGTGCTCTCGGCCGAGCCGGCGCCGCGGCCGCGAGGCACCACGGTCGAGGTGGCGTCGCTCTTCTTCAACGTCCCGGCGCGGCGCAAGTTCCTCAAGGCGCCGGCGACCGAGCTGCGGCGGGCGGTCGAGACGGTCCAGGGCTACGCGCTGGCGCGGCCGGAGGTGCGCTTCACGGTCCGCCACGAGGGGCGGGCCGTGCTCGACGCGCTGGCGGCGGCGGGCGCGGAGGCGGCGGGAGCGGCGGCGTTGCGCGAGCGCATCGGGCAGGTCTTCGGGCGCGACCTCGCGGCGGCGCTGGTCGAGATCCCAGGGGAGGAGGGCGGCGAGCGCATCCACGGCTTCGTCGGCACTCCGGCCGGCGGGCGCAGCCGGCGGCAGTTCGTGTTCGTCAACCGCCGGCTGGTGCGCGACCGCCTCGTCCTCGCCGCGTTCTACCGCGCGGTGCGCGAGGAGTGGAAGAGCGAGGACTTCCCGGCCCTGTTCCTGTTCCTCGACCTGCCGCCCGAGGAGGTCGACGTCAACGTCCACCCGCAGAAGGCCGAGGTGCGCTTCCGCGACCCGGGCTTGCTCGACCGCGTCCACGCCCGGCTCCGGCGCGCGCTCGGCGACGCCCGCGGCGAGGAGCCGGCGCCGCTGCGCACGCCGGCCG
>CAZNIX010000217.1:0-8093 GCA_964573125.1 uncultured Thermoanaerobaculia bacterium | reverse complement strand
GATCGTTGCGGAAGAGCGAGGCGGGAGTGCGCGGCGGCTGACGAGCGGTGCGCCGGCCGCCACTCGCACCCTGCAAGCGCACCGCGTGCCCCGGGGGCGGCGCTCCTCCGCCCGGACCGGGGGTGCGGTGGTCGGCGTGCCCCGGGGGCGGCGCTCCTCCGCCCGGACCGGGGGGGCGGTGGTCGCCCCGGGGGCGGCGCTCCTCCGCCCGGGCCGGGGGTGGTGAACGGTTGATCGAGAGAAAACGCGGAGGGAGGGGGGCCCGAAGGCCCCCCTCCGTCAAACTGCTTCAGCCGCCGATCGTCAGCCGAATCACGGCCCGCCGGTTCTGCGCCCGCCCGGCGGAAGTCGAGTTGTCGCCCACCGCGTCGGCCTCGCCGCGACCCTCGACGGTGATCAGGCTGGGATCGATCCCGTGCCGGGTCACCAGGTACTGCTTGACCCCCTCGGCGCGGCGCTCGCTGATCCGCTGGTTGGTGGCCTCGCTGCCGGTCGAGTCGCTGTAGCCGATCACCAGCGCCCGCGCGTCGGACTCGTCCTTCATGCGCAGCGCCACCTCGTCGAGCGTCGCCTTGCACCGGTTGTCCACCCGCGCGCTGCCGGAGGCGAAGAGGCAGGTCTCCTCGATCACCTCGGGCGGCGGAGGTGGCGGCGGCGGAGGTGGCGGCGGCGGGGGCGGCGGCGGTGGCGGCGGCGGTGGCGGTGGCGGCGGGGGGGGCGGAGGAGGCGGCGGCGGTTCGGGTTTCACCAGCCGCGGGAAGTAGGTCAGCCCCAGAAGCCCGCCGATCGGGCAGTGGTCGTCGGTCTCGGAGAGCTGCAGCAGGTCGGTGCGCAGCGCGAAGTTGAACGCCCACTCGCCGGTCTCGCCGAACCACAGCCGGCCGCCGGTCGCGAGGTCGACGCTCTCCTCGAACAGCGCCTTGTCGCTGTCGGTCGGGAACGTGCCCGCGACCTCGGTGATCCAGTCGAGGTTGTCGGACACCCGGCCGGCGTAGCCGAGGCCGGCGAGTGCCTCGTCCGACAGCTCGAGGTCGTCGACGTCGCCGGGCACCCGGTAGCCGAGGTTGAACACCCAGTTGCCGCGGCTCCAGTCGAGGCCGGCGCCGAACCCGGTGTCGCCTCCGAGCACCTCCTCGTCGCCGGTCGGCAGCTCGACGAAGACGTTGATCGCGAAAGCGTCCGCGCCGTACGGGTCGCCGGTCAGCCGCCACTTGCCGCCCAACCGGGCGTTGCCGAAGCCGCTCTCGGAGGGGCTGCTCTCGCCGGGAAAGTCGGGGTCGAGGTCCTCGTAGGGCACTGACAGCGTGACCTCGAACGCCTCGGTGACGCCGTAGCCGACGCTGGCGCTCAGCCGGTTCCAGTCGAGGTCGGCGCGGTCGTCGAACTCGAAGACGCGGTCCCAGTTGTTGTAGTAGAGACCGAACGACCACTCCCCCCGGGGCACGGTCTGGCCCGAGAAGAGGGTGAAAAGGCCGGTCTCGCCGGTCGTCGTCGGCGCGTTCGCCCGTTCATCGGCGGGCGCGGCGGCCGCGACGGTCGCGAGCAGCGCAGCCGCGAGCAGGACCCTGTTCCATCGCATCGCTCTCTCCTCCACGGGTGTGGACTTCTCCGCGGTCCCAGCCGGGGCTCTCCAACCCCGCTCTGGACAACGGCCGCTGTACCTCTCGGAAATGTAGCACAGAACGTGCCGGCTTCTGCGCCGCCGCGACCAGGACCTCGGTCGTATCGGCCCGGTGCCGCCCGGCGGGCTCGTCAGTGGTAGGTCTTGATCGACAGCTTGGCCTCCGGATCCATGTCCCCCTCGAGCGTCTGCGCGACGATGCCGGAGAGGAAGAACGTGTACTTCCGCAGCCGGAAGGAGGCCTGGAAGCCGAGCCCGACGTCGGTGAAGTAGGCGTCGCCGTCGGTGTAGACGTCGGGGTCGAAGCCGACCGTGCCGTAGCCGCCGTAGAGCACCCAGTACCAGCGGTTCCAGTCCACCCAGAGCGCGCGGCGCGGCTCGTCGACGAACCAGGGGACGAACAGCTCCCAGGTGGTGTGCAGCTCCTCGGTGCCCCGGTGACTGTCGTCGAGCCCGCGCAGGCTGTCGCGGCCGTCGAGCCGGAACAGCTCGCTCTGCGGGATCTCGTAGCGCAGCGCCTCCGGCAGCTCCTCCTCCCCCTCGTCCGCGGGCACCGTCCGCCGCTTCTTGGCCGGGAAGGTGCCGCCGTGGAGGCGGCCGACCAGCGCCGTCCCGTACGGCAGCTCGAAGCGCTTGAGCGCCTCGGCCTCGAGCTTGACGTAGTCGAAATCGCCGCCGGTGTAGTCGAAACCGTGGGTCAGCGCCGCGGTGAAGCCGGCGCCGTAGGGGCCAATCGCCCGCAGCGGCGTGAACAGACGGTCGACCCGGGCGCGGGTCTCGCCGACGATGGCGTTGGAGCGGGTGTCGTCCGGGGTGCCGATCTGGTAGCCGAGGCGGACGAAGGTGTTGGTCTTCTCGTTGTCGAAGCGCAGCTCGTCCTTGTTCGAGACGATGCGGTCGATCTCGGCCAGAAACGTCGTCCGGCGGTGGTAGTCGTGCGGCCACTCGGTGAGGAAGAGCAGGCCGCGCACGCGCTCGAACTCGTCGGAGAGCCGCTCGACGCTGCCGAACTCGACCTCGTCGAAGCCGGTGACCTGGTAGGTGCGGTGGTGGCCGTAGGCGCGGTAGCGCAGGAAGGCGGTGATGTCGCCGTCGACGAAGTTGTAGCGCACCTGGCCCTGGAAGAAGATGCGCCCGACCAGGCGGCTCGCGCGCAGGTCGAGATCGCCCTCGGGCAGCTCGACGTCGAGGGTGGGAAAGACCTGATCGGCGCGCGGCGCGGCGGCGCCGCCCTCGGTCCGCTCGCCGCCGGCCGGCGCGCTCGTCGGGGGCGCCGTCTCCTGGGCGCGGAGGTGGTCCGCCGCCGGCGGCAGCAACAGCAGGACAACGACGAGCGGGAGGCGGCGAGCCGGCACGCCGCGCATTCTACGTGCCCCTGGGCTGGTGCGGCGGCACCAGTACACGCGCCCACAGGCGCGCAACAAGAAGCCGTCAGCTCCCGCCGCCCGGCAGCTCCTTGAGCTCCTCCTCGAGCTTGCGGCGCTCCTCCTCGAGGCGGCGGATCTCCTCGTTTTCGGCCTCGATGCGCTGGTTCTCGGCGGCGATCCGCTTGTTCTCCTCGACCCGCTGCACCGCCCCGCCGTCGCCGGCGTTGCGGTAGGCGAGGATGGCGTCGTCATAGTTCTTGAGCTTCTCGTTGACGTAGCCGATCTGGGACCACGCCCGGCGCTTGTCGGTCTCCTTGCCGGCCTTGGCCAGCGCCTGGCGGGCGGCGCTCTCCGCCTGCGGGTACTGCCTGACCTTGTCGGAGGCCAGCGCCTGGGCCAGGTAGAAGTGCACCAGCCAGTCGTTGCCGTTGCGCGCCGCCGCCCGGTTCAGGGTCTGGACCGCCTCGGCGTACTCCTTGGCCCCGAGCTGGGCCTCGGCCACCAGCAGCAAGTTGTCGTAGGAGCCGTTCGCGGCCGCCACCTTCTGGGCCGCGGCCACCGCCTTGGTGTAGGCCTCCTGCTTGGCCGCGCCCTGCCGCTCGCGGCCGTGGCGGATGAGCGCCTTGGCGAAGGCCTGCTGCTTGGCGACGTCGCCGGGGTCCTTCTGCACCGCCCGCTCCAGCGCGGCGACCCCGGCGGCGGTGTCGCCGGCGTTGAACGCGGCGGTGCCGTAGGCGTACCAGGCGTCGCTGTCGTTGGGGTTGGCCTCGGCCGCCCGCTTCATCGCCGCGAGCGCGGCGTCGGAGTCGCCGCTGCGCTCGAGGGCGGCGGCGAGCATCTTCTGGTAGTTGCCCTGCTTGTCCTTGGGCAGCGAAGCGGGGTTGATCTTGCGCAGCATCTGCGCCGACTCGGAGTAGCGGCCGTTCTGCAGGTAGGCCTGGCCGAGGGCGTACTGGTAGGAGACGTCGTCGGGGTTCAGCTCGTAGGCCCGCTTGAGGTGCTCGAGCGCCTCCTTGTTCTTCTTCTGCTGGAGCAGGACCTGTCCGAGCATGAAGTGGCCGCCCGGCCAATCGGGCTGCTTGGCCACCACTTCCTCGAACTCGCGCTCGGCTTCGGCGTACTTCTGAGCCTTGAACGCGGCGACGCCGGCCTCCCACTCCGCCTCAACGAGCGTCGCCCCCCCCAACAGCAATGCGACCAGGAGGGCGGTCACAGCGGTGGTTCTCATCGTGGCTTCTCCTTTCCGTGACTTCTGCCACCCGCTGAGGAAGCAGATCGTCTCAAGCCCTTCAGCGCGGCCTTGACAGCAAGCGACGTGCCGCGCAGATCGTCGGCAACGGGCTGCGGCCGCGGCTAATTCCGCTCCAGCAGCTCGCGTACCCGGTCGAGAAACGCCCGCGCCGGGTTCGGGCCGAGCGCCGCCGAGACCAGTTTCTCGTCGGCTCGTACCAGATCGAGGACGGCATCGACCCCGCGCCCGCTGTCGAGCTCCGCCCGGCTCAGGCCGTAGGTCGAGTCCAGCTCGCCGGCGTGGTTGCGGCCGGCGAGCAGCGCCTGCGCTTCGTGGTGGATCCCCTCGGTCAGCAGCGCCAGCTCGGCGTGGGTCTTGCCCTGGAGCTTCTCGGTCGGCAGCCGGCGCAGGTCCTCCTTGAGCGTCACCAGTCCGGAGGTGAGCAGACCGTAGAGGAGCTTCGAGGTCTCGAACGCGCTCGTCGCCAGGCCGGCGGCGATCTCGTCGATCGAGCGCCGCTCGTCGATCTTGCACACCAGCGACCACTCGCTCGGGGTCAGCGACACCGAGGTCGTGCTCGCGTTGTGGGTGAACACCGGCACCAGACGGGTCGAGGGGATCTTCTTCGACAGCACCTGCCACTCGTCGATGCGGCGGGCCGCCTCCATCAGGAGGTTGGTGTTCGACTTCTTGATCGAATCCCCGGCGGCCTCGCGGCCGGGGGTGAAGACGAAGTCGCCCTCGGGCCAAATCGCCAGCTCGTAGACCGCCTCCTCACCCTCCAGCTCGCCCACCCGCGCGTGGACGATGCGCCCCTCGCGGAGGAAGATCTCGCCCTCCGGGTAGGCCTCCCGGGTGAGCGCGAACATCCCGGTCTTGCCGGAGACCGAGACGAGCTGGATGATGTCCGGTAGCGGCAGCTCCCTGAGCGACCCCTGGAAGGCCATTGGGGGCTTCTGGCGCCTTTCCTACTGCAGCGTGAAGTTGACGGTCAGGTTGTAGTAGACGTCGACCGGCTTGCCGTTGAGGGTCGCCGGCTTGAACTTCCACTTCTTGACCGCCTCGGCGGCCGCGTTGTCGAGCCCCATCGGCAGGCCCTTGAGGACCTTGACGTCCTGGACGTGGCCCTCCTTGGTCACGATCGCCTGCACGATCACCACCCCCTGGATGCGCGCCTTGCGCGCGATCTCGGTGTACTGCGGCGGCGGATCGTACTCCCTGACCGGCGCCTTGACGTCGCCGCCGACCATGATCGGACCCTCGGGCTCGTCCGGGGGCGGGCCCTCCGGGATGTCGAAGATGATGTCGGTCTCGGGCAGGTCGAGGTCCGGTTCGAGCTCCTCGGGGAGGCGGATCGGCTCCGGCTCGTCCGGGGTCGGGTCGGGGATCGGGACCTTCTTCGCCTTGGGCTTCGGGATCTCCGGCTTCTGCTCGGGCGGCGGCGGCTTGAACCGCACCTGCTGCACGACGTAGACCTTCGGCTTCTCGGCCTCCGGGATCGAGAACGGGTTCTCCGGCACGACGATCGCCAGCAGCAAGACGTGGAAGGCGATCGCGATCGCGACCGCGATGCGCATCGTCTTGCGGTCCTGCTCGTACTCCTCGGCCAGGGTCACCAGGCCGGCGGTGGCGAAGTCCTCGTGCGACTTGACCTCGAGCGGCTTGTTCCGTGCGTCTCTGTCGGCCATCGCTCCTCCTGGGCGTGCTCGCCGGTGTCCCCCGGTCTCGACCTTTCGGGCGCTAGAACCAGAACGCGTCGATCTCGCGCTGGGTCGGGATGGAGATGTTCTTGACCTCCACCCCTTTCTCCGGGCCCCGCCGCAGCTCGTCGAAGACGTCGACCATGCGGCCGTAGGGGGCGTCGGCGTTGGGGCGGATGATCACCGGCTTCATCGGATTGCGCTCGAGCTTGGGCTCGAGGTATTCGAGGATCTCGTCGAGCTGCATCGGCTGGCCGTCGACCACCAGGTTGCCGGCCGGCTGGATCTCGATCAGCACCGCCTCCTCCTTCTCGACCAGCGGCGGGTTGTCCTCGTCCCTGGGCAGCGCCCAGTCGAGGCCGCGGGTGGCGGCGAAGGTGGTGGTGACCATGAAGTAGATGATCAGCAGGAACGCGATGTCCGCCATCGAGGCGGTCGGGATCTCGTCGCTGACCTTCTTCTTGCGGCCCCGGAAGATCATCGGCCTGCGCCTCCTCCCGCGCCGTTCTCGCTGTCCATCGCCTCGGCCGCCGAGAGCAGGAAGATGGTCTGCACCTTGGCCTGCTTGAGGCCGTCGATGACGCGGTCGACGAGCTGGTAGCGGGTGTTGGTGTCGGCCTTGATGACGAACACCTTCTGGGGGTCGGTGGCGACCACCGAGGCGGCGAACGAGACGACGTCCTCGGGGCCCGGCACCACGACGCTGATCTCCTCGCCGCTCGACACCCGGATGGTGCCGTCCTCGGTCACCGAGACGTAGGCCGACTTCTTGGGTACCTCGAGGCGGATGAAGCTCTCCGGCAGGGTGAGCTGGGTCTTGTCCACCTCGAAGGTGACGGTGACCATGAAGAAGATGATCAGCAGGAAGGCGATGTCCGCCATCGAGGCGGTAGGGATCGCCGCGTCCTGGCGCTTGGTCTGGTGGAGCCTCATCGCTCGGCGTTCTCTCCGCTAGCTCGCGGGCTTGGGCGCCGGCTTGCCGGCCGGCGCGGCCGCCGGCTCCGACGCCGCCTCGACCCGCACGCCGCCGCGCTCCATCTCGCCGAAGGTCTCGAGCAGCATGTTGGTCGCCGACTCGATGTCGCGCACGAAGCGGCTGATGCGGGTGGTGAAATAGTTGTAGGCAAGCTGCACGGGAATCGCGATCAGCAGGCCCGCGGCGGTGGTGATCAGGGCCTCCGAGATGCCGGCGGCGACCGCGCCCGGGTTGGACAGACCCTGCTCGGCGAGCGCCTTGAACGCGCTGATCATCCCCGACACCGTGCCGTAGAAGCCGAGCAGCGGCGCGACGTTGGCGGTGGTGGCGAGCACGACCAGGCCGCGCTCGAGCCGGCCCATCTCGTAGAGCGCGGCGTTTTCGATCGTCTTCTCGACGTCCTCGCGCGGCTGGCCGTACTTGAGCAGGCCGGCCTTCATGATCGAGGCCACCGGGCCGCGGTACTGCTCGCAGATCTTGACCGCCTCGCGCACCGAGCGGTTGACCAGCAGCGCCTTGCGGATCTTGGCCAGGAATTCGTTGACGTTGATTCGCGCCCGACGCAGCGCGATCGCGCGCTCGATGATCACCGCCAGGGCGACGATCGAGAAGGCGAGGAGGACCCACATGACCGGGCCGCCGTCCCTCATGTATTGCATGAACGTTCCGCCGATATCACCCACAGCGATCTCCTCCTCTAGCTTGGTTTAGACCCGCCGGCGGCGCGCGGAGTTCCCGAGCCTCGCGACCGAACGCACCACCCCCGTGGGAAAAGGCATGGGGCGGATGTTAACACAGCCCGAAAAAGCCGGTCAAGGACGGGGGTGGTGCGCCTAAGACCTTTTCTTGCAGCTACTTGCTGCGACCATGAAGGGCCGAAATTCGATCCGCTCGCAGGCGCTTCGCGGCGCAGATCGCGACCGCGACGGCGTCCGCCGCGTCGGCGCCGAGGTCGCCCTCGAGGCCGAGCAGCAGGCGCACCATCCGCGCCACCTGGCGCTTGTCGGCGCGGCCGTCGCCGGCGACCGCCGACTTCACCTCCGCCGGGCTGTACTCGCGCACCTCGAGGTGGCGGCCGCCGACCACCGAGAGCAGCGCCCCGCGTGCCTGGGCGAGGACGATCAACGAGCGCGAGTTGCCGTGGACGCGGTGGTGGAACGGGGTCTCGAGCACGACGGTCTCGGGCGCCGCGCGCTCG
>CAZNIX010000216.1:0-8100 GCA_964573125.1 uncultured Thermoanaerobaculia bacterium | reverse complement strand
GGCGGCGGCGGCGCGCGCAGGCGGCGGCGCTCGCCGCGGCGTGGGGGCTGGGCGAGCACCTGAAGCGGCGGGTCGAGACCTACTCCGGCGGCCTCAAGCGCCGGCTCCACCTCGCCGGCGGCGAGGTCCACGCCCCCGAGCTGCTGCTGCTCGACGAGCCGACCGCCGGCCTCGACCCCGCCGGCCGCGAGCTGGTCTGGCGGCGGGTCGCCGACCAGCGCGCGCGCGGCGGCACGGTGCTGATCGCCACCCACGACCTCGACGCCGCCGGCCGGCGCTGCGACCTGGTGGTGATCCTCGACCGCGGCCGCGTCGCCGCGTTCGCCTCGCCGGCGAGCCTGCTCGTCGCCCACGCCGCCCCCGACCTCGCGGCGGTCTACACCGCGCTCACCGGGGCGCCGCCCGAGGCCGAAGAGGGCGGCGGGAAGGGCGGGAAAGCGAGGATGGCCGGGAAGCCCGGGAGGAGCGGGAAGGCCGGGGAGCCCGCGCCGTGAGCGCGCTCGGCGTCACGGTCGCGGTCGCCGCGCGCACTTGGCGTAAGACCATCCGGCGGCCGGTGATGCTGACGTTCTCGTTCGTTCAGCCGCTGGTGTGGATGCTGTTCTTCGGCTTCCTGTTCCAGCGCTACCCCTTGGAGCTCTACAGCGTCGGCGTCACCTATGTCAGCTTCCTCGCCCCCGGGGTCGCCGCGATGACCGTGCTGTTCGGCGCCACGCAGGCGGGGATCTCGTTCGTCCGCGACCACCAGACCGGGTTCCTCGCGCGCATGCTCGGCACCCCGGCGGGCGCCGGCGCCCAGCTCGCGGGCAAGCTCGGCGCCGACGTCGTGCGCCTGCTGCTCCAGGCGGCGGCGGTGCTCGCGCTCGGGGTCGCGGTGGGCGCGCGCTTCGCGCCCGAGCCGCGGGCGGTCGCCGCCGCGGCCGCCGCCCTCGGGCTCTTCGCGTTCGCGCTCGGCGCGGTCTCGTGCGCGGTCGCGCTCCTCGCCCGCGCGCCCGAGCCGATGTCGACCTTCGTCCACGTCGTCAACATGCCGCTGCTCTTCACCTCGACCGCGCTGGTGCCGGCGCGCCAGATGCCCGAGTGGCTCTCGGGGGTGGTGGCATGGAACCCGTTGACCCTGACGGTCGACGCGCTGCGCGGGGCGCTCTTGTTCGGCCTGCCGCCGCGGCCGCAGCCGACGGCCGGGCTCGCCCTGCTGGCGCTCGCGCTCTTCGCGCTCGCGGCCGCGCTGCTGCGGCGCGCGGAACGGAGGTGAGTGATCACCGGAAAGCTCGAACGTCCCGTTTCTACGCCTTCTCCGCACCGCGGAGGAACCGTCGGGCCAGAACCAACCAGCCGTAGAATCGTGGCGGCCTCGGCCACGGAGGACCCCGCACATGATCCTGAGAGTCCTTCGCCTCCTGACGCTGCTCCTCACCTTGAGCGGCGCCGCGGTGGTGCAGGCCGATACGATCACGATCGCCGCGGCGGCCGACCTCCGGTTCGCGATGGACGAGATCGTCGCCGCGTTCCAGGCGCGCCATCCCGCCGACCGGATCGAGGTGGTCTACGGCTCCTCGGGCAAGTTCCACACCCAGATCCAGCAGGGAGCGCCGTACGACCTCTACTTCTCGGCGGACATCGAGTATCCGCGGCGCCTGGCCGAAGCCGGCTTCGCCGCTTCCGAGGTGCGACCCTACGCGCTGGGGCGTATCGTCCTGTGGAGCCCGACCCTGGACGCGACCCGGATGACCCTCGAGTCCCTCGCCGACCCGGCGATCACCCGGATGGCCATCGCCAACCCCCAGCACGCGCCCTACGGCAAGCGCGCCGAGGAGGCCCTGCGTTCGACAGGCGTCTGGGAAAAGGTCGAGCCGAAACTGGTCTACGGCGAGAACATCTCGCAGACCGCCCAGTTCGTCGAGACCGGCAACGCCCAGATCGGCATCATCGCGCTGTCGCTGGCCGTCAGTCCGACCCTGGCGAAGCAGGGCGGCCACTCGCTGATCCCCGCGGCGCTGCACCGGCCTCTGGAGCAGGGCTTCGTGGTCACCAAGCGCGCCGAAGCCAATCCGTTGGCCCGGAGCTTCGCCGACTTCATGGGCGAAGCGGCCGCTCGTGAGGTGATGACTCGCTACGGTTTCGTGCTGCCCGGCGAAGCGGCCGGCGAGTAGATCGCTACGGGTCGAATTCCGTGCTCCTCTCCGAAAGCGACCTCCTCGCCCTCGGCGTGACCGCCCGCCTCGCGGCCACGGTGACCGTCGCCCTGCTCATCCTCGGCACCCCGCTCGCGTGGTGGCTCGCCCGCACCCGCTCGCGGTGGAAGGGTCCGCTCGCGGCGATCGTCGCCATGCCGCTGGTGCTGCCCCCGACCGTGCTCGGCTTCTACCTGCTGCTCGCGATGGGCCCGCACGGCCCGGTCGGCCGGCTGACGGCGGCGCTCGGCCTCGGCACCCTGCCGTTCACCTTCTGGGGCCTGGTGGTGGCGTCGGTGTTCTACTCGCTGCCGTTCATGGTGCAGCCGCTGCAAACCGCCTTCGAAGGGCTCGGCGAGCGCCCGTTGGAGGTCGCCGCCACCCTCCGGGCCTCGCCGCTCGACGCCTTCTTCACGGTCGCCGTCCCTCAGGCCCTCCCCGGGTTCCTGTCGGCGTCGATCCTCACCTTCGCGCACACCGTCGGCGAGTTCGGCGTGGTCCTGATGATCGGCGGCAGCCTGCCCGGCGCGACCCGGGTCGCCTCGGTCGTGATCTACGACCACGTGGAGGCGCTCGACTACGCGCAAGCCCATCGCCTGGCGGCCGTTTTGCTGATCTTCTGCTTCCTGGTGCTGCTCGTCGTCTACGCCTTCCGACCGCGCGCGAAGCGGGGTGGAGGGTGACCGGGAGCGCCGGCATCCGGTGCCGCTTCCAGCTCGACTGGCCGGGGTTCGCGCTCGACGTGGACCTCGAGCTGGCCAGCCGCGGTGTGACCGCGATCTTCGGACCCTCGGGCTCCGGCAAGACGACGCTCCTGCGCTGCGTGGCCGGGCTCGAACGAGCACCGCGGGGGCGGCTGGTGGTGGGCGGCGAGGTCTGGCAGGACGGCGATCGCTGGCTGCCGACCCACCGGCGCCCGCTCGGCTACGTCTTCCAGGAAGCGAGTCTGTTCTCGCACCTGTCGGTCGCCGGCAACCTGCGCTACGGCCAGTCGCGCAGCGCCGGAACGCGGCGGGTGAACCTCGACGCGGCCGTCGAACTGCTCGGCCTCGGCCGGCTGCTCGACCGCAAATCGGACCGGCTCTCCGGTGGCGAGCGCCAGCGCGTGGCGATCGCCCGCGCGCTCGCCACCGGGCCTCGGATCCTGCTGATGGACGAGCCGCTGGCGTCGCTCGATCTCCAGCGCAAGCGCGAGATCCTCCCCTACCTCAAGCGGCTGCACGACGAGCTCGAGATCCCGGTCCTCTACGTCAGCCACTCGCCCGACGAGGTGGCGACGCTGGCCGATCACCTGGTGGCGCTCGAAGGCGGGCGGGTGCTCGCCAGCGGTCCGCTGGCCGAGGCGCTCAGTCGCCTCGACCTGCCGATCCGGCTCGGCGAGGACGCCGGGGCGATCCTCGAAGGGACCATCGCGGAGGTGACGAGTGACTGGCACCTGGCGCAGGTGAGCTTCCCGGGAGGAGCGCTGTGGACGAAAGACCACGGTCTGCCCGTCGGGCGTCGAGTGCGCCTGCGCGTCCTGGCGAGCGACGTGAGCCTGGCGCGGGAAGCTCCGGGACGAACCAGCATCCAGAACGTGCTCGACGGGCGGGTGGACGCCGTCGCCGAGGACGACCACCCCAGCTCGGCGCTCGTGCGCGTCCGGGTCGGCGACTCGCCGCTCATCGCCCGGCTCACCCGGCGGGCCATCGCCGAGTTGGCGATCGCGCCCGGGGAACGGGTCTGGGTGCAGGTCAAGTCGGCCGCGATCATGGACTAGCGTCGGCAACGTGATCCTCAAGACCGCGAGCCGCGCGGTCTACGGCGGGCGCCGTCGGTAGTGGTAGCGGGCCGGGAGGAACTCGACCGAGTCTCGCCTCACGTGCGTGGAGGCGCCTGAATCGTCTTGACGAAATGTAGCCACGGGGCTACACTCTCGCAGTGGAGGTTCGTAAGACCGAGTCCTTCGTGCGCTGGCTCGATGGCCTATCCGACATGCGCGCCCGGGCCCGCGTGCTGGTGAGACTGGAACGTCTCATCGGTGGCAACCCAGGGGACGCGAGACCAGTCGGTGAGGGCGTCTCGGAGCTGCGAATCGACTACGGACCTGGCTATCGTGTCTACTTCACCCGGCGCGGACGCGAGCTGATGGTGCTGCTGGCCGGTGGCGACAAGAGCAGTCAGGCCAAGGACATCAAGAAGGCACTGCGCCTCGCTCGGGATTGCTGACGATCATGGGAGCCATCATGCCAAAGACCACTACGAGCCGCTACGACGTCGCAGAACATCTCCGCTCACCCGAAGAGATGGCCGCCTATCTCGAGGCCTGCATCGAGGAGGCGCCTGACGATGCGGCCTTCATCGCCAAGGCGCTGGGTGACATCGCACGAGCCCGAGGAATGTCCCAGGTCGCTCGCGACGCCGGTCTCTCTCGCGAGAGCCTCTACAAGGCGCTCTCGGGCGACCGGGCGCCCGGTCTCGACACCGTCCTCAAGGTCGTGAACGCGCTCGGCCTGAGACTGCACGCCACCGCCGCGCTCCGTCCCGAGGCGTGACCTGCGAGGGTCGAGCCAGGTCCTTGCCCCCCTGCCCCGCTTGTGACATCCTTCACGAGGTCCGGGTCGGTCCGTTGCGGCAGTCCGGCGCTGTAGGATCGCGCGCGGGCGGCCGCAGGGCCGCACCGACCCCGAAACCGAGCCGCCGAGACCCGCACCGGAGCCGCCGAGAGCGAGGAACAGGACCGCCCGCGCCATGCCCGCCGACTACCTCCCCGTGCTGCTCGCGTTCGGCGTCGCGATCGTCGCCGGGGTGGGGCTGCTCGGGCTCTCGTACCTGCTCGGGCCGAAGACCGGCGGGCGGGCGAAGAAGACGACCTACGAGTCGGGGATGCCGCTGCTCGACCGCTCGCACAAGCGGATCTCGGTCGCGTTTTTCCTGATCGCGATCGACTTCATCGTGTTCGACATCGAGGCGGCGTTCCTCTATCCGTGGGCGCTCGTGATGCGCGACGGCGGGTGGCCGCTGTTCTGGGCGGTGATCGTGTTCGTAGTCTTGATCCTGATCGGCTATGCCTACATCTGGCGCCAGGGCGGGCTCGACCTCGGGCCGCGGCCGGCGCCGGTCCAGGCCGTCGCCGGCGGGACGGAGGGCGAGGCCGCCGGCTGAGGCCGGGGCCGCCGCGAGCCAACGCGCATGAGCGAGCCGCAGAGAGCGCCGCGGACGGCCGAGGAGGCGGTGCCCGAGCCGCTGTTCGAGGCCGCCGACCGGGAGCGCATCGCCGAGCTGCTGCGCCGCTACCCGACGCGCCGGGCGGCGCTCCTGCCGGTGCTCCATCTCGCCCAGCGGCGGTGCGGCGGCTGGCTCCCCGACCCCGCGATCGCGGCGGTCGCGGCCGAGTTGGGGCTGCCGCCGGCCGAGGTGTACGGCGTGGTCACGTTCTACGACCTCTTCCACCAGAAGCCGGTCGGTCGCCACCGCATCCGGGTGTGCACCAACCTCTCGTGCCAGCTCCGCGGCGCGGACGAGGTGATGGCGATGCTCGCCGGCGAGCTGGAGGTCGGCGAGGACACCGTGACCCCGGACGGCCGCTGCTCCTACGTCCACTTCGAGTGCCTCGGCTCGTGCGACACCGCGCCGATGATGATGGTCGACGACGACTACCACGAGAACCTCACCCCCGAGCGGGTGCGCGCGATCCTCCGGGGGTTGGACTGATGGCGTTCGAGCGTGTCCTGACCCGCAACGTCGGCAAGCCCGAGGCGCTGACGCTCGCCGGCTACCGCCGCGGCGGCGGCTATCAGGCGCTGGCCAAGGCGCTCGCGATGGAGCCCAAGGCGGTGATCGACGAGGTCAAGGCCTCGGGCCTGCGCGGGCGCGGCGGCGCGGGCTTCCCCACCGGCATGAAGTGGGGCTTCGTGCCCCAGGGCGGCGACGGGCCGAAGTACCTGGTCGCCAACGCCGACGAGTCGGAGCCGGGGACGTTCAAGGACCGCCTGCTGATGGAGCACGACCCGCACCAGTTCCTCGAGGGGTGCGCGATCTGCTGCTGGGCGGTCCAGGCGGCGACCTGCTACATCTACGTCCGCGGCGAGTACACGAAGTCGATCGCGATTCTCGAGCGGGCGATCGCCGAAGCCAACGCGGCCGGCGTCCTCGGCGCCGACGTCCTCGGCTCGGGCTTCCGGCTCGACGTCTACGTCCATTCCGGCGCCGGCGCCTACATCTGCGGCGAGGAGACCGGGATGCTCGAGTCGCTCGAGGGCAAGCGCGGCCAGCCGCGCGTCAAGCCGCCGTTCCCGGCGGTGGTCGGCGCGTTCGGCGCCCCGACCGTGATCAACAACGTCGAGACCCTCGCCTGCGTGCCGCACATCCTCGAGCGCGGCGCCGCCTGGTTCAAGGGGATCGGCACCGACGAGCGCAACACCGGGCCCAAGCTCTATGCGGTCTCCGGCCACGTCGAGCGCCCGGGCACCTACGAGCACCCGACCGGGGTGACGTTCCGCGAGCTGCTCGAGTCGTGCGGCGGGATGTGGAAGGGACGCGCGCTCAAGGCGTTCATCCCCGGCGGCGCCTCGGCCGCGATCCTGCCGGCCTCCCAGATCGACATCCGGATGGATTTCGACTCGCTGGCCAAGGCCGGCTCGATGCTCGGCTCGGCGGCGGTGATCGTGATGGACGAGACGACCTGCCTGGTGCGTTCGGTCGCGCGGCTGTCCAAGTTCTTCAACCACGAGTCCTGCGGCCAGTGCACGCCGTGCCGCGAGGGGACGAACTGGATGGAGCTGCTGCTCAGCCGCCTCGAGCACGGCGAGGGGAGCGCCGGCGACGCCGCGCTCCTGCGCTCGATCTGCGGCCACATGAGCGGCAACTGCCTGTGCGCGCTCGGCGACGCCGCGGTCGGTCCGGTCCAATCGCTAGTGCAGCGCTTCGGCGACGAGATCGACCGCCACGTGCGCGAAGGCAAGTGCCCGTTCCCGCGCGAGCGCTGCTTCGCCGACGGAGCGTTCGCCTGATGCCCACGGTCACCATCGACGACCGCACGGTCGAGGTCGAGCGCGGCACCAACCTGATCGAGGCCGCGAAGCGGGTCGGGGTGCAGATCCCCCACTACTGCTACCACCCGCGGCTGTCGGTGGTCGGACAATGCCGGATGTGCCTGGTCCAGGTCGACGGCTCGCCCAAGCTCGCCGCCGGCTGCGCCACCCAGGTGATGAAGGACGGCATGGTGGTGCGCACCGACGTCCCGGAGGTCGCCGAGGCGCAGCGCGGGATGATGGAGTTCTTCCTCATCAACCACCCGCTCGACTGCCCGATCTGCGACCAGGCCGGCGAGTGCGGGCTCCAGGACTACGCGTTCAAGCACGGGGTGGCGTTCTCGCGCTTCCGCTTCGAGGACAAGCGCACCTACCCGGGGCGCGAGCGCATCCCGCTCGGCCCCGACGTGCTGCTCAACATGAACCGCTGCATCCAGTGCACGCGGTGCATCCGCTTCACCCAGGAGATCGCGGGGACCGGCGAGCTGGGCTTCTTCGAGCGCGGCGCGCGCACCGAGATCGGGACGTTCCCCGGCAAGCCGCTCGACAACCCGCTCGCGACCAACGTCGTCGACATCTGCCCGGTCGGGGCGCTCACCTCGACCCGCTTCCGCTTCGCCGAGCGGGTCTGGTACCTGACCAAGGAGCCCTCGATCTGCACCGGCTGCGACGCCGGCTGCAACGTCACGCTCGAGCACCGGCGCGGCCGCATCCGCCGCTACAAGCCGCGCTTCAACCCCGAGGTCAACGACTACTGGATGTGCGACTACGGGCGCGGGAGTTTCGAGCGCTACCCGGGCTCGGGGGGGCGGAGCGCGCGCCTCGAGGTGCCGCGCGTGCGGCGCGCGGGCGGCCCGGCCGCGGCCACCTGGCGTCAGGCGCTCGACGCGGTGCACGCGGCGCTCGCCGAGGCC
>CAZNIX010000215.1:0-8160 GCA_964573125.1 uncultured Thermoanaerobaculia bacterium | reverse complement strand
GCGCGCGCCAGCAGCTCGTCGAGGCGGAGCGAGCCGGTGGTCGACCCGCGCGCCGCGCGCGGCGCCTCGGCGGCGCCGGCGCCGACCGCGGCGACGTGCACGAACAGCGGGTCCTCGGGGTGGGTGATCTGGACCTTGAGCCGGTAGCCGCCGATCTCGATCACGTCGCCGGCGGCGAGCTGCGCGGAGGTCACCGGCTCGCCGTTGAGGTAGGTGCCGGTGACGCTGCCGCGGTCCTCGATCAGCCAGCCGCCGCCCTCGGCGCGGAGAACCGCGTGGTCGAGCGCGACCGCGTCGTCGTCGAGGCGCAGGCCGGCGCCGGCGTCGCGGCCGATGCGCAGGGCGTCGCCCGAGACCTGGCGCAGCAGCGTGTGCTCGCCGGCCGCGCGGTGGATGATGAAGCCCATCGTCCTTCTTCCTCAGCCCCGGCGCCCGCGCCGCCGCGCGGCGCGCCCCGGTCCGTGGAGGGTTTCGCTCATCGCCGCCGCCTCACATCCCCGGCAACCCGCGGTAGTAGAGCGCCGCCGCGCCGTGGGCGAGCGCCAGCACGAGGAGCGCGAGCGACAGCGGCAGGTGGAGCCAGAGCCAGGCGTCGAGGAGGTTGCGGTAGCGCTGCTGGTAGATGAGGCGCAGGTGCAGCTCCTTGTGCTGGCGCGAGAGGACGAGCAGGCGCCGCAGGTCCTCCTGCTCGGTGCGCTCGACGCGGGCGAGCAGCGCCTGCCAGGCCCGGCCCTCGCCGCTCACCCCCGACTCCTCGCCGCGCCGGCGCCGGCCGGTCAGGACGATCCGCCAGCCGGCGAGGAAGCCCGGCTTCGACTCGGCGAGGAGCGACTTCTGGATGCGCTCGAACGCCGCCGACTTGCCGGCGGCGAGCCGCGCCATCGAGCCCGCGATCTGGTTGAGCCGGTCGGAGGACGCGGCCGGCGAGAGGTCGCTCTCGACCTCGGTCAGGAGCCGCGGCACGGTGGTGTAGAGGATGGCGCCGACGAGGCCGGTCACGACCACGAGCACGAGGACGACGAGCGCGGTCACCGCGAGCTTGTCCTCGAACCGGAAGCCGCTGTGGAGGAGCACCACCGCCGCGCTGAGCAGGCCGAGGTAGACGTGCGACTGGAGCCAGGTCTCCATCCGCCCGAGGCGGCTCCGGTAGGCGCGCTTGCGCACGCCGTAGACGAGCAGCAGGAGGATCAACGCCAGCGCGGCGAAGCCGAGCGTGAGCCCGAGCGCGGTGCCGCCGTGGGGGAAGCCGGCGCGCGCGAACCAGGCGAAGGCCGCGACCAGCAGCGCCAGGGCGGCGATCGCGGCGCGGCGCCAGCGCCGGCTCTCGCGGGTGGTGAGGAGCATGGCTACACCGCCCCCTGGCGCACGACCAGCTCCTCGAGGGTCTGCTGGTACTCGTCGGGGGTGAGCCGGATGGCCGCCCCGGTCGGGCAGCTCCGCACGCACGCCGGTCCCCCCGGCAGATCCGCGCAGAGGTCGCACTTGACCGCCACCTCGCGCCCGCCCTCCTCGGCGCCGTCGTCCCGCGGCGCCAGCCCGAAGAGGCCGCGCAGCCAGCCGAAGAGGCCCGGCCCCGGCCGCGGGTGGACCATGAAGATGTTGCCGTAGGGGCAGTTCGCCTCGCAGTTGCCGCAGCCGATGCAGTTGCTCTTGATCTGCACCTCGCCGCGCGCGTTGCGCACGATCGCGTCGGGCGGGCAGTCGAGCATGCACAGCGGGTTCTCGCACTGCCAGCACGAGTTGGGCGCCAGCAGGTTGTAGATCTGGATGCCGGTCAGGCTCAGCCGCGCCTGGCCGTCCTCGTGCACCCCCTCGCAGGCGCGGATGCAGTTGTTGCAGCGCACGCACTTGTGGTCGTCGATGATCAGCGCGTCGGTGGCGATCACCACCTCCTCGCGGATCAGGTCGGTCAGGATGCGCCCGGCGCCCGGAGTCGCCTCGGCGCGCAGGGTGGCGAGCCGGCGCTCCTCGAGCTTGGCCAGGAGGTCCGAGCCGACCTCCGGGTGCTCGTTGAGGAACGCCTCGATGTCGGCGCGCGCCAGGCGCACCAGCTCGGTCGGGAAGATGGTGG
Organism: uncultured Thermoanaerobaculia bacterium; assembly: GCA_964573125.1. Classification (GTDB taxonomy): domain Bacteria; phylum Acidobacteriota; class Thermoanaerobaculia; order Multivoradales; family JBCCEF01; genus CAVSQV01. The sequence goes on along the minus strand of CAZNIX010000215.1, from coordinate 6,089 downwards.
CGACGGCGGCGGTGCGGCGGGCGTCGGGGAGGAGCGCCACCTCGCCGAAGAAGTTGCCCGCGGTCAGGTAGGAGAGGATGATCTCGCGGTCGCCCGAGCGCTTCGAGACCTTGACCATGCCGCTGCGGATGAGATACAGCGCGTCGGCCGGATCGCCCTCCGCGAACAGCGCCTTCTCCTTGTCGACCGTCGTGACCTCGGCTTTCGCGACCAGCGACCAGATCAGCTCCTCGCCGACCCCGGGGAAGAGATAGCCCTGGATCGCGCGCAGCAGGAACGCGCGGTCGACCATCGCCTTGACCGGCGGCGAGACCGCGAGGAGCTTCAACATCGCCTTGCGCGGGATCTCGATCACCCGGCAGCCGCGCGAGGCGACGGTGGCGCTGCGACGGCGGTTGGAGAGCAGGCTCATCTCGCCGAAGAAGTTGCCGGCCGAGAGCGTCGCCACCAGGCGGTCCTGGTCGCCGCGCTCGGGGCGCACCAGCACCTCGACCGTGCCGTCGGCGATCACCAGCAGGCTGTCGGTGTAGTCGTTCTGCTCGACGATCACCGTGCCGGGCGGCACGTCGCGCACCTTGACCGACAGGAACAGCTCGCGCAGGTCGCCCTCGTCGGCGGCGCCGAAGAGCGGGATCTCCTCGGCCAGCCGGGCGATGCGCTCGCGAACCGGCCCCGGCCACCAAGGGAGCCGCTCGCGCAGCACCGGCTCGTCGGCGGGCTCGACGTCGCGGCCGAGGACGTGCTCGACCACCTCGTAGCCCTGGTTGATGCCGAGCTTGATCAGGTCGCGGCCGGTGACCGCGCCGATCAGGTAGAGCCCGGGCACCGACGACTGGAAGCGCGCGTCGAGCACCGGCCGCGCCTCGCGCCCCGCGCCCGCGAACTCGACGCCGATCCCCTCGAGCCAGCGCCGCGGCGGCACCGCGCCGAGCATCAGGTAGATGCGGTCGGCGGGCACCCGCAGGTCCTCCTCGGCGCCGGAGATGTCGCACTCGCGCTCGAGCACCCGCTTGACGCTGCTCGAGAAGTGGATGGTGATCTCGCCCGCGGCCTGGCGCGAGAGGATCTCGCGCTCGAGGCTCTCCTTGGCGCGCACGATCTCGGGCTTGCGGACGATCAGCGCCACCCGGTTGCGGCCGGCGAGCGCCAACGCGACCTCGAGCGCCGAGTCGCCGGCGCCGACCACGACCACGCTCTCGCCCTCGACCTCGGCGGGGTCGACGAGCTGGTGCGAGACGTGCGGCTGCTCCTCGCCCGGGGCGCCGAGCGGGCGCGGGTTGCCCTGGGTGCCGAGCGCGAGCACCACGTTCGCGGCCTCGTAGACGGCGCCGGCGGCGGTCGCGACCGTGAAGCCGCCGCCGCCGCCGTCACCGTCAGCAGCGCCGCCGCGGCGCTCGATGCGGGTCACCTCCTCGCCCAGGCGCACCGCGAGCCCGCGCTCGCCGGCGAACCCCTCCCAGGCGGCGAGCACCGCCTCGCGCGAGCCGGCGCCGAACGGCAGGTCGCTGCGCAGCGGCACCGGCCCCGGCTCGGCCATCACGTGCTTGCGCTTCTGGTAGCAGAAGACGGTGTCCGCGAGGTGGTGCGCCCGCTCGAGCACCACGTACGACATCCCGTGGTGCCGCGCGCGGTCCGCCGCGGCGAGCCCGGCGGGACCCGCCCCGACGATCACCAAGTCATGGCGGTCACCAGCCAATCCGTCCCTCCCCACCGCGGCCGGCCGGCGAAACGTCCTGCGCGCGGCGGCCGGCCGCGCTCGTCAGGGATCTACGCGGGGGGGATTGTGACCGATGACGGCGGGCGGGACAAATGGCCGGGCCTACGCATCGTCGTCGCCCGGGCGACGGGAGAGCGGCGACCGATCGGCCGACCTACTCCTGCCGCAGCGCCTCGAGCGGCGTGACGCGGGACGCCCGGGTCGCGGGGAGGAGGGCCGCGGCGAGGGCGACGGCGACGATGGTCGCGGTGACCGCGAGGTAGGTCGCGGGGTCGTGGGCCTCGACGCCGTAGAGGAGGCTCTCGAGCCCGCGGCCGAGGGCCCAGGCGGCGGCCGCGCCGAGCGCGATGCCCCAGGCGATCAGCCGGCCGCTCTCGGCGAGCACCAGCCCGCGGATGCCGCCCGGCGTCGCCCCGAGCGCCTGGCGGATGCCCAGCTCGCGGGTGCGCCGGCTGACGCCGTAGCTGAGCAGGCTGAAGATCCCGAGCGCGGCGAGCCCGAGGCCGAGCAGGCCGAAGCCGGTGCCGAGGTCGCGGTACATCCGCGGCTCGGTGAGGGTGCGGCGGACCTGCTCGGCCATCGGCACCAGGTCGATGATCGCCAGCTCCGGGAAGCGCTCGCGCAGCATGCGGCGCAGCGGGGTCTCGAGCGGTCCGTCGGAGCGGGCGAGCAGCGCGAGGCGGCGGTGGAACTTCTGGTGGAACGTGAAGTAAACCATCGGCTCGGGCTCGGCGAGGAGGCCCGTGCTCCGCACGTCGCCGACCACGCCGACCACCTGCCACCCCCCGGTCTCGCCTTCCCGCGGGTCCGCGAGCGTCAGCGTCTCCCCCACCGGGCTCGCGCCCGGCCAGAAGCGCTCGGCGGCCGCGCGGCTGACGACGACCACCGGCGGCGCCCCCGCGCGGTCGCCGGGGCCGAACGCGCGCCCCTGGAGCAGCGGCACGCCGAGGGTGGCGAAGTAGCCCTCGGAGACGAGGTCGTAATCGAGCGGCGTCGGCTCGTCGCGGCCCGGGACGGTCGCCTCGACCTGGCGGGCGAACGCGGTGAGCGGGATGCGCGAGGCGAGCGCCGCCCGGCGGATCGCCGGCAGCTCGCCGGCGCGCTCGAGCAGCTCCTGGTAGCGGGCCTTCATCGCCCCCTCGTCCGGCGCGCGGCGGTCACCGGGCTGGTAGAGCGCCGCCACCGACAGGCCGTCGATCGCGAACCCGGCGTCGCGGCCGAGCGCGAGCCGGAGGTTGCGGGCGAAGAGGCCCGCCCCGACCAGCAGCACCACCGCGAGCGCGACCTGGGCGATGACCAGCAGGCCGTGGGGACCGCGGACGCCGCCGCCCCCGCCGCGGCCGCCCGCGCGCAGCGCGCCGGCGAGGTCGGAGCGCCGCAGCCGGACCAGCGGCGCGAGGCCGAAGACGACGCCGGTGCCGAGGGTGACGAGGACGAACACCGGCACGGTCACCCGCGGGTTGACGATCACCGACGAGCCCGCGGCCCAGTCGCCCATCCCGATCGGGTTCGAGCCGAGCAGGTAGGCCTCGATGATCGCGCGCAGCCCGCGCGCCAGCGGCAGTCCGAGCAGGCCGCCGGCCGTCGACAGCGCGATCCCCTCGACCAGGAGCTGGACGCCGATCCGCGCGCGGCCGCCGCCGAGCGCGGCGTGCACCGCGAACTCCCGCTCGCGTCCGACCGCGCCGGCGAGCATCAGGTTGGCGACGTTGGCGCCGGCGAGCACGAGCAGGAACGCGACGGCGCCGGCGAGCATCTGCGCGCCGCGGCGGAGCGGATCCTCGGCCGTGAAGCCGTTCCACCCGGTCGCCGGCTCGAGGACGAACCGCCGCGGCTCGGCCAGCGGGTGGCTCCGGTCGAGCCCGGCCGCGAGCGCCGCGAGCGCCGCCTCCGCCTGCTCGCGCCCGAAACCCGGGGCGAGCCGGGCGAGCGCGTTGACCCGGCTGCGCTCGCGCGCCGGCGGCAGGTTGAGCAACGGCTGCGCGGTCGCCAGCGGCAGGTAGAGCGAGAGCGCGAAGCCGGCGCCCTGGAACCCGCGCGGGGCGACGCCGACGATCTCGTAGCGGTGCTCGCCGTCGAGATCGACGGTCGTACCGACCACCGCCGGGTCGGCGCCGAAGTACTTCCGCCAGTAGGCGTCGGCGAGCACCACGACGCGCTCGGCTCCGGGCCGGTCGTCGGCCGGCTGGAGCAGCCGCCCGGCCTGGGGGCGGGCGCCGAACAGCTCGAAGTACGAGCCCGAGACCGCGAAGCCCCAGGCGTGCAGCGTCCGCGCCGGCGCGACCACCGAGGCGGCGAAGATCCGGTATGCAGCGTGCTCGACGAGACCGGTCTCGGCCCCCTCGACCTCGCGCCAGTCGAGGTAGGAGAGCTGGCCGTGCGGCTCCTCGTCGCTGGCCGCGAACAGCCACTCGACCCGGCCGGGGTCCGGCGCCTGGATCGTCGGCCGCACGAAGTACGACAGATAGCCCGCGATACCGAGGTTGGCGCCGATCCCCACCGCCATCGTCACCACCACCAGCGCCGAAAACCCGGGCCGGCGGGCGAGCGAGCGCAGGGCGCGGCGGACGTCGAACGCGAGACCGGTCATCGGTGGTTCCCCCGGGGATGGAGGCCTGCACCGCATCTTACGGCCGCCGCGCCGAAACTGTTGGCCTCGGGATCCCGATCGGGCTCTTCGCGCGGCGCGCCCTCCGGGCGTGAGCCCTACTCCGGGCGATCGCAAAAATGTGTTGAAAGTCCGATCGCAATTATGAGATGCTCGCCTCCGGTAGGCGAATCGTATGCCCCGTACCGAGGTGGTCTTCTTCGCCGAGCCCGATGGGAGCTGCCCCGTTCTCGAGTGGCTCGATCGCTTGCAGAGCAAGCGAAAAGGAGGAGAGCGGCCTACGTGGCAGAACCAGCCTCGCACACCTACCGTGGCTAGATGGCTCTAGATGCTCAGCCGCGACAGCGGAGAAAACAAATGAGCAAGAAGCAGACTGTGGATGCGGTGGCCATCCTTCATCGTCGCTACGTCGGCGACGACCCTCAGCGCAAGGCCGCGCTCGCCCAGGAACGGATTCACGCCAAGGTCGCCCGCCAGATCTACGAGCTGCGCACCGCCGCCGGGCTCACTCAAAGGGAGCTCGCTGAGCGGGTCGGTACGACCCAGTCGGCGATCAGCCGACTCGAGGACGCCGACTACGAGGGGCACTCCCTCGGCATGCTCCGGCGGATCGCCGAGGCGCTGGGGGCGCAGGTCGACGTGGTCGTCAGCTCGCCACCCGCAGCTTCGCGCGCCGGTTGAGCTCCTCGTCGGCCGCCGAGAGCGTGCGGTTCGCCGGCAGCGGGGCGCCCCTACGGCCGGCGGAAGACGGCCAGGTCCTGGCGCGGGTTGCCGGCGGACCCTTCGGGGACGAGATCGACGAGCTCGAGCCCCCGCCCCATCCTCGTGCGCACGAACTCCGGAGGGTGGAAGACGCCGCAGGCGTTGCTCCCCGCGGTGGCGGAGGCGCGCACCACGACGTGCCCCGCCTCGTACTCGGAGCGCTCGGCGGCGAGGAGCTGATCGCGGTAGGCGTCGCCGTGCGTGGAGAGCACGAGGACGCCGCCCGGCTTCAGGAGCCTCCGCAGCTCGTCCATCCACCGCTCCGCGAGACCGGGCGGCAGGTGGGTGAAGACCGAAAACGCATAGACGAGGTCGAAATGCTCCGCCGGCAGCTCGAGCGGGGGCTCGAGCGCGTTCTCGAGCGTCCCGGCCAGCGGCAGGGATCGCGCGCACCAGCGCACCGCCGCGCCGTTGACGTCCGCGCCGTAGAGCGCCGGCCCGGGCGTTGCCGCGAGGTGGCGCAGCACCCGCCCGCAGCCGCAGCCGAAGTCCAGGATCCGCTCCATGCTCCCGAGCTCCAACCCGACCCGCTCGACCGCCTCACGCAGCGCACTCGCGCCGAGCCGGCCGGTCTCGAGGAACCACGACAGGTCCGCCGTTCCCGCCGTCGAGACCCGGAGCCGGGGTCCGGGAATCGCGAACCGCTCGCCCCGGTGAGTCCGATGGGCGACCAGATCGCGCGGCCGCGCGACCCGCAGGAGGTGGAACGTGTTCCACAACCCCAACCGATGCAGGGCATCGCGGCCTAGCTGGCGAAGACGCGGGAGCATGACCTGGCGGCGCGTTCGGCGTGTTCCGAGGACGGATTGTGACCGATCGGCGCCGGCGCGAGAACCCCGGCCGGGTCGATCCCCGCGCGGCGGGCGCGACGCTCGACCAGCCCGACCCCCTCTTCGACGGCATCGCCGAGCTGGGCGAGCTTGCGGCTCGCAACCTGGGGCGGTAGCGCACTCCCGCTTGCGAGGGCGCTCTCCGAGCACGCCACGGCGACCACCGGGCAAC
>CAZNIX010000214.1:0-8191 GCA_964573125.1 uncultured Thermoanaerobaculia bacterium | reverse complement strand
GGCGGCCGCCGGCGCCGCCGTACCCTGGGAGGCCGCGCCGGCCTTCGCCGCCGACCCCGCCGCCGTCCTCGCCGCGGCCGGCGAGCTGCCGGCGCCCGAGGAGGCGGACGCCGAGGTCCTGCTCGCCGAGACCGAGTTCGTGCTCGACGCCCAAGGCGTGGTCAGCAGCCGCTTCCGCCGCGTCTATCGCATCCTGACCCGTGACGGCGTAGACGGCTGGTCGTCGCTCGAGCACTCCTGGTCGCCCTGGTATCAGGCTCGGCCCGAGCTGCGGGCGAGGGTGATCCGCAAGGACGGCTCGGTGCGGGAGCTGGATCCGGCGACCCTCGCCGAGGCGCCGCTGCCGGGCCTGGACCCGGAGCTCTACGAGGACACCCGCCAGCTCCGGGCGCCGCTCCCGGGCACCGAGGTCGGCGCGGTGGTCGAGACCGAGGTCGCGGTGATCCGGCAGCGGCCGCTGTTCGAGGCCGGCGAGGCAATGCGCTGGCTGCTGGCCGAGTACGGCCCGGTGCGCCTGGCGCGCGTGGCGGTGGCGCTGCCGCGAGACCTCGAGCCGGGCGTCCGCTGGGCGGAGGTCGAGGCGCCGGCCCGCGTCGAGGAGGGCGACCGCGTGCGTCTGGCGTTCGAGGCCCGCGACCTGCCGTCGCTCGCCGACCGCGAGTTCGGGACGCCGGCCGGGGAGAAGCTGGGGCCCTCGGTCGCGTTCGCGACCGGCCGCTCCTGGCGCGACGTCGCGGCGGCCTACGCGGCGATCGTCGACGCCAAGATCGAGGGCGCCGAGCTGGGCGACCTGCTCGCCGACCTCGGCGACCCCGCGGACGGCCGCGACCGCTGGCTCGCGCGGCTGCTCACCCGCCTCCACCGGCGGGTGCGCTACACCGGCGTCGAGTTCGACCAGGCGCGCATCGAGCCGCGGACGCCCGCCGACACCCTCGCCCGCGGCTTCGGCGACTGCAAGGACAAGGCTGTGCTGCTGGTGGCGGCGCTCCGCCGGGCCGGCGTGCCCGCCCACGTCGCCCTGCTGCGCACCAACTTTGCCTTCGACTCCGACCCGGAGCTGCCCGGCCTCGGGATCTTCGATCACGCGATCGTCCGCGTCGGCGGCGACGGCGATCCGGTGTGGATCGACGCCACCGACCCGTACTCCCGTCCCGGCGAGCTGCCGCCGGCCGACCAGGACCGCCTCGCGCTGATCGTCGCCGGCGACGCCGCGGGCCTGGTGCGCACGCCGGCCGCCACCGCCGCCGACAATCGCTCGATCGAGACCCGGGAGCTGTTCCTGAGCGAGCTCGGCGCCGGGCGAGTGGTCGAGACCAGCGAATACCACGGCAGCCTGGCCCGCAATCTGCGCGCCGACTGGGACGGCTCGAGCCGCGAGGAGATCGCCGAGGGCTTGAAACCCTACGTCAAGGCGTCGTATCAGAGCGAGGAGCCGGCGACCGTCGAGGTCAGCGACCCCGACGACCTCACCGAGCCGCTCCGCGTGCGCCTGGAAGTAGGCGACGCGGAGGTGGCGACGACCGACCTCGGCGAGGCGTTGGCGGTCGCCTATGCCGGCGCCCTGTTCCAGAGCCTGCCGTGGCTGCTGACCGATGCCGAAGCCGAGCCGCGCAGGGGCGACCTCACGGTCGAGCCGTACTCCGCCGAGATCACCTACCGCATCCACCTGCCGACCGGCCTGGTACCGCGGGAGCTGCCGGAGAGCGCCGAGGACGCGCTCGGACCGGCGCGCTATGTCCGGCGCTGGGAGACTGCCGCGGACGGCCGCGAAGTGGTCGGCGTCCTCTCGTTCGCGCTCGACCGCCGCCGCCTGACCGCCGAGGAGGTCGAGGCGGTGCGCGCGGGGATCGGAAAGCTCGACAAGGAGGGGGCGGCCGTCGCCGTCGCGTGGTTCGACCGGTCCGTCAACGCCCATCTCAAGGCCGGCCGGACCGCCGAGGCGCTGGCCGAGGCGCAAAGTTCGATCGCGCTCCACCCCGAGGAGGCGGTGCACCGCCTCCAGCTCTCCGCGGCCCTGCTCGCGGTCGGCCTCGGCGCCGAGGCGCGCCACGAGGCGCGCCGGGCTACCGAGCTCGAGCCGGAGTCGGCGGCCGCCTGGTCCGGGCTCGGCCGGACGCTGCTGCACGACGAAGTCGGGCGGCATCTCCACGCCGGCTTCGATCGCGACGGCGGGATCGCCGCGCTCGCCCGCGCCAGCGAGCTCGACCCCGAGGACGCCGCGCCCGCCGCTGACCGCGCGATCGCCCTCGAGCACGACGCGGAGGGACGTCGCTACGGGGAGGGCGCCGACCTCGACGCCGCGATCGCCGCCTACCGCGAGGTCGGCACCGAGCGCCTGGCGGAGTTCGAGCTGCCGGTCAACCTCGCGGCCGCCTTGCTCAAGGCCGGCCGCTTCGAGGAGCTGCGGGAGGAGGCGCGGAAGCTCGCGGACCCGGCGCAGAAGGCGCTGTTCAGCGTCCTCGCCACGGCCGCCCTCGACGGCATCGAGGCGGCGGTCAAGCAGGCCGAGCGCCTGCAGCCCGCGGGCGAGGCGCGCCTCAGCCTGCTCACCTCCGCCGGTCAGGAGCTGATCCTGCAGCGGCGCTACCCGGAAGCCGCCGCGATGGTTTCGGCGGCCAGCCGGCTGTCGCCGCAGCCGGCGGCGCTGCTCGGCCAGGCGGCAGTGCTGCGGCGCATCGTGCGCCACGAGGAGGCCGCCCGCGACCCCGCGGCGCCGCTGACGCTGGTCATCCGCTTCGCCGACCTGGCGACCGCCGACGCCGAGCAGGACAAGGCCGAGCTGCGGCGCCTCTTCGCGTCCTCGCTCCAGCGGCAGCTCGACTCGGTCGCGATGTCCGATCTGCGCTCCGGCTTCGGCGGGATCGCCCGCGCGGCGGGCGCCGGCGACCTCGGCCGCGACGTGATCCTCGACCTCGCGTCGGCGGCGATGACGCTCACCCCCGAGGGCGACGACGCGACCGGCTTCCGCGTGCGGATGGAGGCTCCCGGCGCCGGGAGCCGGGCGCAGCGGTTCTTCGCCGTGGCCGAGGACGGCGAACTGCGCATGGTCGGCACCGAGGACAACCCGGAACCGATCGGCTACGAGGTCCTGGCGCGGCTCGAGCGCGGCGATCTCGAGGGCGCGAGGAAATGGCTGGACTGGGCGCACGAAGAGGTCTTCATCCCGACCAGTCACGAAGACCCCCTCCTCGGCGCCGCACTCTGGCACTTCTGGTCGCGCGGCGACGCCGCGGACGCCGAGCGGATGCGGCTCGCGGCGCTCGCCCTCGCGGCGGAGGCCGAGGCGGACGACCGGATCGTCGAGGCGCTCGAGTCCGCGCGCGCCGCCGCGGCCGAGGACGACCGCTGGCGCCTGGACATCGCGCTGCTCTCGGCGCGCCGAAGCGGGCGCGACGCGGACGGCGTGCTCGCGGTCGCCGAGCGCCTCGCCGAGCGCTTCCCCGACTCGGAGACCCTCTTCCACACGCAGGTCTCGGCTCTCCTCCAGAACGACCGGCTGGACGACGCCACCCGGCTCGCCGAGGAACGCCTCGCCGCCCACCCGGAAGACCCGCCGGCCTTGGATTACCTCGCCGAGGTCGCGACCCGGAGGCGCGAGTTCGACCGCGCGGCCGCGCTCTACGATCGGCTGGAGGCCACCGGCAAGATGGACGCTGAGAACTTCAACACCGCGGCCTGGCTGTCGCTCGCGCGCGGAGGACCCGAGCCGCGCGATCTCGAGCGGGCGCAGAAGGCGGCCGCGATGCGCTCGTTCCAGAGCTACCCGTCGCTCAACACCCTGGCCGCCCTCTACGCCGCCGACGGCAGCGCCGCCGAGGCCTACCAGCTCCTCCTGCAGTCGCTCGATGCCGTCGGCCGCCGGCCGCTGTCGCCCGACTGGTACGTCGTCGGCCTGATGGCGGAGAGCCTCGGGCTGCCCGAGGCGGCGGCGCGCTGCTACGAGCGGGCGCTGGCCACCCCGGAGGCCGAGGAGGAGACGGAGGAGGAAGCGGAGCAGGAGCCGGAGGGGCTGCACCCGCTGGCAACCGAGGCGCTCGCCGCCGAGCGCCTGGCGGCGCTGCGGTCTTCGAGGGTCGAGACCCCCGTCGCCGCCGAGCGCTGAGCCGCGGCGGCGCCGGCCCGGCTCAGCGCGGAGCGCCGCTCCCCGCCCCCGCCCGCTCCCTCGCCGCCGCCACCAGGTCGAAGGCCTGGCGGCGCATCGCGTCGCGCTGGGCCTGCTCCTCCGGGTAGGCCGGGCGGTAGCCGAGGCGGTCGGGGTCGAAGGTGAACGGCTTCATCAGGTCGGCCTTGCCGACGATCGACTGCTCGCGCGTGAAGTAGGCCATGTCGTAGTTGTTCGACATGATGATCGCCTCCTCGGGGCAGGCGTCGACGCAGTAGCCGCAGAAGACGCAGCGCAGCATGTCGATCTCGTAGACCAGCGGGTACTTTTCGATGTTCTCGTCGGGGTGCTCGCCGGCCTCGATGTGGATGCACTCGGCCGGGCAGGCCTGGGCGCACAGGAAGCACGCGACGCAGCGCACCGAGCCGTCGGGGCGGGTGGTCAGGATGTGGTGGCCGCGGTAGCGGTGGCTGTACTGGCGGCGCTCCTCGGGGTACTCGATGGTGTAGCGCGTCCCCGGGCGGAAGATGTTGCGCAGCATGTGGCGCAGGGTGACCCCGAGCCCGGCGAGGAGCGGCAGGTAGAGCCGCTCGCCCCACGAGAGGCGGCGCGGCCGGACTTCCTTCGGGTGCTCGGCGACGCCGGCGTCGGGCGGGAAGCGCCGGCCCTCGGCGGCGCCGCCGGCTTCGGCGCGCGGCGCTGCCGGCGGCGCGGTGGCGGCGGTCATCGCTCCAGCTCCCCGGCGATCACGTTCAGGCCGCCGAGCGTGGCGACGGCGTCGGACACCGAGCCGCCCTGGATCAGGCGCGAGAAGGTCGAGAAGATCGGGAAGCAGGGCGGCCGCACCTTGATCCGGTAGGGCTTGCCCGAGCCGTCGCTGACGATGTAGAAGCCGAGCTCGCCGTTCGCCCCCTCGACCATGTCGTAGCGCTCGCCCGCCGGCACCTGGATGCCGTCCATGATCAGCTTGAAGTGATAGATCATCGCCTCCATCTCGGTGTAGCAGGCCTCCTTGGGCGGCAGCGCGACGTGCGGGTCGTCGATGATGTACGGACCCTCGGGCATGCCGCGGTCGAGGAGCTGGCGGATGATCTTGAGCGACTCGCGCATCTCGGCCATGCGCACGCGGTAGCGGTCGTAGACGTCGCCGCCGTAGTAGACCGGGATCTCGAAGTCGACCGTGTCGTAGAGGTCGTAGGGCCAGGCGCGGCGGACGTCGTAGGCGACCCCGGACGCGCGCAGGCAGGGGCCGGTCCAGCCCCAGTTGACCGCCTCCTCGCCGGCGATCGCGGCGATGCCGACCGCGCGGTCGAGCCAGATGCGGTTGGCGTCCATCAGCTTCTCGACGTCGTCGATGAACGGCGGGATGATCTCGAGGAGCTTCCGCGCGCGCGACTCGAAATCGGGCGGCAGGTCCTGGGCGAGGCCGCCGATCCGGCCGTAGGAGACCGTCAGGCGCGCGCCGCAGCAGGCCTCGAGCAGACCGTAGATCTCCTCGCGCGGCTGGAACAGGTACCAGAAGTTGGTCAGCGCGCCGACGTCGACGAGCGTCGAGCCGTTGCACACGCAGTGGTCCATGATGCGGGAGAACTCGCTGAGGATCGTGCGCGCCCAGACCGCGCGCGGCGGCGCCTCGATGCCGAGCAGGTTCTCGACCGTCCGGCAGTAGGCGACGTTGTTGATGAACGAGGAGCAGTAGTTGAGCCGGTCGGTGTAGGGGATGACCTGCTGCCAGGTGTGGGTCTCGGCCATCTTCTCGAAGCAGCGGTGGAGGTAGCCGATCTCGACGTCGCTGGCCGCGATCAGCTCGCCGTCGAGCACCGCCACCACCCGGAAGGTGCCGTGCATCGCGGGGTGCGACGGACCGATGTTGATGGTCATCCGCTCGAACATGTCGTCCGCGCCCGCGGGCAGGTCGAAGTGCGGGCGGTGGATCTTGTCCTCGGTCAGGATCCAGCGCCGCGCGGGGTCGTAGTCCTTGCGCAGCGGGTGGCCCTGGAACGCCTCGTGGCAGAGGATGCGGCGGAGGTTCGGGTGGCCCTCGAAGCGGAAGCCGAACATGTCGAACGCCTCGCGCTCGAACCAGTCGGCGGCCTTCCACACCGGGATCAGGCTCGGCAGCGTCGGGTCGGCCGCGGGCAGCGGCACCTTGAGCCGCAGGCGCTCCCGGCGCGGCAGCGAGCAGAGGTGGTAGACGGCCTCGAAGCGCTCGCCTTCTCCGCCCGCGGCGCGGTCGGGGTAGTCGGCGCCGCAGACGTCGAGCAGGAGGTCGAAGCGGGCCTCGGGATGGTCGCGCAGGTCCCGGGCGAGGTCGGCGAGGACCTCGCGCCGGACGATCCAGGTCGGCTGGTCCGGTCTCGATCCCGGGGGGCCTTCCTGGGGCGTGACCCCGCCGCGGTACTTCTCGAGCAGCGCGGGCGCCGCGACCGGCTCGGCGACGGTCACGCGGCGGCCTCCTCGCCCTTCGCCCTCTCCTTCTTCTCGCGCCCCGCCTGGCGCAGCTTCTCGCGGTCGCGCACCACCTTCTCCTTGAGCTGGAGGATGCCGTACATCAGCCCCTCGGGCGACGGCGGGCAGCCCGGGACGTAGACGTCGACCGGGATGATCTCGTCGATCCCCTGCATCACGTGGTAGGCGCGGTAGAAGCCGCCCGAGCAGGCGCAGGCGCCCATCGACACCACCCACTTGGGGTCGGCCATCTGGTCGTAGATGGTCTTGAGCACCGGCGCCATCTTGTCGTTGATCGTGCCGGCGACGATCAGGATGTCGCTCTGGCGCGGCGAGAAGCGCACGACCTCGGAGCCGAAGCGCGACATGTCGTAGTGGCTCGAGACCGTGCTCATGAACTCGATCGCGCAGCAGGCGGTGCCGAACGGGAAGGGCCAGAACGAGTGGCGCTGCGCCCAGTCCTCGAGCGCGTCGAACCGGCTGGTGATCCAGCTCTCTCCGGTGGTCGGTTGCATCGTCGGCTCCTCGTTTCTCCCCCGGCGACCCCAGTCTATCGCATGTGACTCTCGGTCACAAGCTCGCAAGCCACGACTTCCCTGCTACTTACGAGGCGCTTCCGCCGCCGGCGGGTCGACGTCGCCGCCGGCGGCGGTAAAGCGGTCGCGCAGCGCGAGCAGGCGATCGAAGTGCTCGCGCTGGGCAGCGACCACCGCCGCGAACACGCCGGCGGCGTCGCCGCCGACCTCGCGCTCCATCTTCGGGTAGAGGACCTCGTTCTCGTAGCGCTCCTCGGCGATCGCGGCGCCGAGGTCGGCGTCGGCGCCGCGCACCTGCCCGGCGGCCTCGAGCTGGGCGATCGCGAGCCGGTCCTTCTCCTCGGCCAGCCGCCGCCAGTGTGCGGCGAGGTGGGGCCACCCCTCGCGCTCGGCGCGCCCGGCGAACGCGCGGTAGCGGGCTGCGGTCACCGCCTCGGCGGTGAAACCGGTCTTCAGGTGCTCCTGGGCTCGCGGAATTCTCGACACCTCGCTCTCCTCTCGCGCGCTAAGATCGCGCCGGGGCGGCGCGCCGCCGATTGTACGCAAGATCCCCGAGCCCGGCCAGCCACCCGGCGGTGCGGAGCGTAACCCCGCCCCCCTCCCGCCCGTAGGAGGGGTGAGTCCCGTCCCACGCCTCCGGCCCACATCCCGTGACCAAGCGCACCCTCGCCGCCCTCGTCCTGGCCGCAGCGCTCGTCGCGCTCGCGTTCGCCGGACTGCCGGTGGTCAGCCGGCTGGCCCAGGTGCTGCTCGCGGCGGTGACGCTCCTGGCGCTGGCGTGGGCGGCATGGCGCCTCTACCGCCGGGCGCTGTGGAAGGTCGGCCGGCGGCTCGCGTTCTCGTACTTCCTGATCGGCATCGTCCCCATGCCGCTGGCGCTGATGCTGCTCGGCGCCGCCTCCTACCTCGCCGCCGGCTTCCTGCTCGGCCACGTCTACGGCGACGCCGTCGGCTCGGTCCGCGACGACCTCGCGCGCGCCGCCGGGGTGCGCCTGGCGCTCGCCCGCACCGGGGCCGCGGCGGGCGAGGAGACCCCGGGCGGCGGCGACGGCGACGGGCTGCCGATCGCCTGGGCGCTCTACCGCGGCGGCTGGCGGGTGGCCGG
>CAZNIX010000213.1:0-8199 GCA_964573125.1 uncultured Thermoanaerobaculia bacterium | reverse complement strand
CCGGACCGCCCGATCTACACCCACCCGCGCTTTCTGCCCGGGGCCAAGATCACCGGCTGTACGATCTCGCACTCGATCGTCGCCGACGGCTCGATCCTCACCGGCAGCCGGCTCGCGCGCTCGATCATCGGCGTGCGCGCGGTGGTCCAGCGCGGCGCCGAGGTCGAGGACTCGATCGTCATGGGGGCGACCCGGTTCGAGGGCGTCGAGCCGCGCGGCGAGGTCGCGCTCGGCATCGGCCGCGACGCCGTGGTCAAGAAGGCGATCGTCGACCTCAACGCCTGCATCGGCGACGGCTGCCGCCTGGTCAACGAGGCCGGCCGGCAGGAGGCCGACGGCGAGGGGTGGTCGATCCGCGACGGCATCATCGTCGTCCACCGCAGCGCGATGCTGCCGCCGGGCACGGTGATCTAGAGGCCCCAGCGGTGCGGGTCTGCCAGGTCAGCGCCGAGCTGTCGCCGTTCGCCAAGACCGGCGGGCTGGGCGACGTGGTCGCGGCGCTCACCCGCTGGCTCGGGCGCGCCGGCCACGACGTGCGCACGTTCGTGCCGCTCTACTCGAGCGCCGACCTCGGCGCCGGGCCGGTGCACCCGGTCGAGTTCCTCCAGGGGATCGAGATCGCGTTCGGCGCCCACCGCTACGCGGCGTCGGTTTCGACCACCAAGCTGCCGGGGAGCGCGCAGTGGGTCTACCTGGTCGACTGCCCGGCGCTCTACCACCGGCCGCGGATCTACACCCCGGGGGCCGACGAGCACCGCCGCTTCGCGCTGCTCTCCCGGGTCGCGCTCGAGAGCTGCCAGCGCATGGGCTGGGCGCCCGAGATCGTCCACGCCCACGACTGGCACGCCGCGCTCCTGCCGCTCTACCTGCGCACGCTCTACGCCTGGGATCGCCTCTTCGCCGCCACGCGGACGGTTTTGACCCTGCACAACGTCGGCTACCAGGGGGCGTTTCCGGCCGCGGTCGCCGGCGAGCTGGGCTTCGGCGAGGTCGCCCACCTGCTCCACCAGGAGGACCTCGCGGCCGGGCGCGTCAACTTCCTCAAGACCGGCGTCCTCTACGCCGACGCCCTGACCACGGTCTCGGTCACCCACGCGCGCGAGATCCGCACGCCGGAGTACGGCTTCGGCCTCGACGCCCTGCTGCGCGCCCGCGGCGACGCCCTGGTCGGGATCGTCAACGGCATCGACGACGAGGAGTGGGACCCGGCGCACGACCCGCTGATCCCCTACCCCTACGACGCCGAGGACCTCTCGGGCAAGGCGCAGAACACCCGGGCGCTGCTCGAGTCGGTCGGGCTCGACTACCGCGCGGGGGCGCCGGTGCTCGGCGTGGTGTCGCGGCTGACCTACCAGAAGGGGTTCGACCTCGCGTTCGAGCCGCTCCCCGAGGCGCTCGCCGCGCGCGACCTGAAGCTCGTCGCGCTCGGCACCGGCGAGAGCCGCTACGAGCGCTTCTTCGCCGGCCTCGCGCGCCGCTTCCCGAAGAAGGCGCGCCACGTCGCCGCCTACAGCAACGAGCTGGCGCACCGCATCGAGGCCGGCGCGGACGTCTTCCTGATGCCCTCGCGCTACGAGCCGTGCGGGCTCAACCAGATGTACAGCCAGCGCTACGGCACGCCGCCGGTGGTGCGCCGGACCGGCGGCCTCGCCGACACCGTCACGCCCTGGAACCCGGCGACCGGCGAGGGCACCGGCTTCGTCTTCGAGCACGAGGACGCCCAGGGCTTCCGCTGGGCGCTCGGCCAGGCGCTCGCCGCGTTCGCCGACCGCGACGGCTGGGCGAAGCTCATGCGCAACGGCATGGCGCGGGACTTCTCCTGGCGGCGCCAGATCGGCCGCTATGTCGAGCTGTACCAGAGACTCGTGACCTGAACCGGCCGCCCGGACCGGACAAGGAGGCCTCCGTGCACGTCCTCTTCGTCGAGCCCAGCTTCCCCTACAACCAGAAGAAGTTCGTGCGCGGCCTCAAGGAGGTCGGGGCGCACGTCACCGGCATCGGCGAGCGGCCGGCGGAGTACCTCGACGGCGAGCTGCGGAGCTGGCTCGACGGCTACGAGCAGGTGCGCTCCGTGGTCGACGAGCAGGCGCTCTACGAGGCGGTCCAGCGCGCCCAGGAGCGCGGCCCGTGGGTGCACGCCATCGAGGCCACGGTCGAGGCACACATCATGACGGCGGCGAAGGTGCGCGAGGCGCGCGGCATCCCGGGCACCTCGGTCCAGACCGCCTGGCTGTGCCGCGACAAGCCGGCGATGAAGGAGGCGCTGCGCGCGGGCGGCGTGCCGTGCGCGCAGTCGACCGGCGCCTCCGACCCGGACGAGGCGCGCGCGTTCGCCCGCGCGGTCGGGTATCCCCTGATCTTCAAGCCGCGGAGCGGCGCCGGCGCCGCGGGCACGATGCGCGTCGACGGCCCGCGCGAGCTCGAGCACGCGATCGAGGAATTCCGGCTGGGCCGCGGCGGGACGGTCGCGATCGAGGAGTTCATCGAGGGGCACGAGGGGTTCTGGGACACGCTCTCGGTGGACGGCGAGCCGGTCCACGAGTTCATCTCGCACTACTACCCGCGCGTGCTCGACGCCATGCGCAGCCGCTTCCCCAACCCCTACCTGGTCGCGACCAACCGGGTCGAGGCCGAGAGCTACCGCGAGGTGCGGGAGCTGGGGCGCAAGGTGATCCGGCTCCTCGGCATCGGCACCTCGGCCACCCACATGGAGTGGTTCTTCGGCCCCAGGGGATTGAAGTTCTCGGAGATCGGCTGCCGGCCGCCCGGGGTCGGCGTGTGGGACCTCTACTCCGCCGGCAACGACCTCGACCTCTACCGCGAGTGGGCGCACTGCCTGGTCCACGGCGGCCCCGGCGCCCGCCCTTCGCGCCGCTTCGCCACCGGCATGCTCAACCTCCGCCCGGAGCGCGACGGCCGCATCGCCGGCTACGAGGGGATCGACGAGGTCCAGCGCGCGTTCGGCGAGTGGATCCTCGACGCCCACCTCCCCTCCCCGGGCACCCCGACCATGCCGGTCGAGGGCGGCTACATGGCCAACGCCTGGCTGCGCATGCGCCACCCCGACTACGACGAGCTGCGGCGGATCCTCGAGACGGTTGGACGGGCGGTGCGGGTGCGGGTGGCGTAGGGCTCGTCCGTTCGCCGGGCTCTCAGTCGTCCGAGAGATCTTCCAGCCGTACCCCGGTGCCGGCCCGCAGACTCGCCCGCGCCCGTTCGATCCGGCGAAGGAACCTGGGCCGATCAGGACCCCGGTCCCCACGCGGCGGCGCGGCGGCATGCTAAGATGCTCGATACCGCAAGGTTTCGACAAACCGAGGCGAGCTCGGGCCGGTTTCCTCGCAGCCCGAATCGCTCGCCGGGGGAGGGCCATGACGCGATCGAAGGGACTGATCGTGTGGAGCATCGCCGCGGTGGTGCTCGTCCTCGCGGCGTACTGCGCCGGCGAGAGGTGGACGCCCCGCGGCTTCGACGGGCTGCAGCTCGCCTACCTCGCCCTGGCCGTGATGATCCCGCTGTTCGTCTACCTGTTCTCGGTCGGCCACATGGCGGTGGTGGGCGGCGACGCGGCGGCCGGGGGCGAGACGGCGGCGGCCGGGGGCGAGACGGCGGCGGCCGCCGCCGAGACGGCGCCCGGAGCGCCCGCTGTGTGCGGGATGAGCGGCGCGACGGTCGAGACGGACGATTGAACGGGAGACGGTGACCATGTTCACGCTGCTCGAGACGGTCATCGGCTTCACCGTCATCATGCTGCTGCTCTCCTATGTCGTGAAGTCGCTGACCTCGGTGGCCAAGAACCACTTCGACTACTACAGCGGTCATCTCGTGTCCGAGGTCCGGGATCTGGTGATGCGGCTGCTCGGCAAGCGCCTCGAGGAGGTGGAGGTCCCGAGCGGAGGCACGACCTACAAACCGTTCGCCGGGATCGACTGGAAGCAGGTCGGTGAGGAGTTCCTGACCGCCGAGAACTTCAAGGCGCTGTTGGGGCCGGTGCTCAAGCCGGGTCAGCTCGAGGCGCTGGAGGCGCAACTCAAGATCCACCGGGGGAAGATGAACTACGCCTTCTCCCGGCGGATGAAGAACCTGTCGCTGGTCTGCGGCCTGGCGCTCTGCCTGCTCGTCAACATCAACGCCTTCGCGATCTGGCAGACGCTCTATAACGACGGCCAGACCAGGGCCAAGTTCGCGGCGCCGGACTACGTGGCGGCGGTGCTCGAACGCGCGGACGGCGAGGAGGGGGCCCAGGAGGCGAACGCACAGGCCGGCGCCCCGGAGCCCCCGGCGGAGCCGGCGTCCGGCGCCGGCGCCGGAGCGGGGGCCGCCGGCGGACCGGCGGAGGAGGCGGCGGGAGGCGGGAGCGAGGGGGGCGCAGCGGCGGCCGGCGCCGACCAGGGCGGGACCGCCGGCGGCGGCGCCGCCGAGGGTGAACGGGCAGCAGCCGGCGAGGGCGAGAGCGGGAGCGACGGGAAGATGACCAAGGCCGAGCTGGCCGAGGAGCGCGCGATGTTCACCCGGGAGCTGGCGAGCTTCACCAGCGAGGTCAACTTCGGCGTCGGCCGGATCTACGACAAGGCCCGGCCGCTGGGCCCCCGGGGCTTCCTCATCGAGCTCCTGGGGTCGCTCCTGACCGGGATCCTGGTGAGCATCGGCGCGCCGTACTGGCACGACCTCCTGCGCTCGCTGAGCCGGGTGCGGAGCGGCGCCCAGCCGAGTGGCGGCGGCGCTTCCGGGGGCTAGAGGCCGAGCTTCGCGCCGAGCGCCGCCGCGATCGCGCCCGGCTCGACCTCCTCCAGCTCGTAGCGGACGTTGGCGATCGGCTTGTCCGAGGTCAGCACCCGTGACAGCTCGATCGGAGTGCCCTCGACCACGACATCGGCGGGGGTCGCCCGGATGGTCTCCTCCAGCTCGCCGATCTGGCGCTCGCCGTAGCCCATCGCGGGCAGGATGCCGCGGGCGTTCGGGTAGTGCTCGTAGACCTCGCGGATCGAGCCCACGGCGTAGGGGGCGGGATCGACGATCTCGGCCGCGCCGGCGTCGCGGGCGGCGAACCAGCCGGCGCCGCGCGAGAGCCCGCCGTGGGTCAGCGTCGGCCCGTCCTCGACCACCAGCGCGCGTTTGCCGCGCACCAGCTCGGGATGCTCGAGGAGGATGCGCGAGCGGCAGCGGACGATCGGCGCCTGCGGGTTGTGCGCGCGCGCGTTGGCCTCGACTCGCGCCACGCCCTCTGGCTCGGCGGTGTCGATCTTGTTGACGATGAGCAGGTCGGCGAGCAGGAGGTTGGTGTAGCCCGGGTAGTAGTGCAGCTCGTCGCCGGCGCGGTGGGGGTCGAGGAGGGTGAGCTGGACGTCGGGGCGGAAGAACGGGGTGTCGTTGTTGCCGCCGTCCCAGAGGATGACCTCGGCCTCCTGCTCGGCCCGGCGGAGGATCTCCTGGTAGTCGATGCCGGCGTAGACCACCGTGCCGCGGTCGAGGTGGGGCTCGTACTCCTCGCGCTCCTCGATCGTGCAGTCGTGGCGGTCGAGGTCGTCGTGGCTGGCGAAGCGCTGGCAGCGCTGGCGCCGGAGGTCGCCGTACGGCATCGGGTGGCGCACCACCACCAGGCGCTTGCCCGCCGCGCGCAGCAGCCCGGCGACGAAGCGCGTGGTCTGCGACTTGCCGACCCCGGTGCGCACCGCGGTCACCGCGACCACCGGCCGGGACGAGGGGAGCATGGTCCGCCGCGCCGAGCAGACCCCGAAGTGGGGGCCCCAGCCGATCACCTCGCCGGCCTTCCGCATCACGTAGTCGTGCGAGACGTCCGAGTAGGAGAACCAGACCTCGTCGATCCCCTCCCCCTCGACGATCTCCCGCAGCTCCTCCTCGGGCCGGATCGGGATGCCGTCCGGGTAGAGCCCGCCGGCGAGCTCCGGCGGGTAGACCCGCCCCTCGATGTCCGGGATCTGCGCCGCGGTGAACGCCGCCACCCGGTAGCGCTGGTCGTCGCGGAACAAGACGTTGAAGTTGTGGAAGTCGCGGCCCGCCGCACCCATGATCACCACGCTCGTCCGTCGCATCGCCCCCCCTTCTCACTCACACTGTCGCCGTAGCGCGGCCGATCCTGACACGGCGGGGGTGGGGCGGCGCAAACGCCGGCGGCAGCCCGGAGGTCGCGCCGCCGCCTGGGCGGGTGGGGCGAGGTTCGGGCGCCGCGAGCGCCCGGGCCTCAGCGACCCGCGAGCCCCGCCACCCGCTCGGCGCCGGCGTAGACGTTGAAGCGCTCGCCGCGCAGAAAGCCGACCAGCGTGATCCCGAAGCGGCGGGCGACGTCGATCGCCAGGCTGCTCGGCGCCGACACCGCGCACACCACCGGCGCGCCCGCGGCGAGCGCCTTCTGCAGGATCTCGAAGCTGGCGCGGCCGCTGACCATCAGGATCAGCCCGGCGAGCGGCAGCCGGCCGGCGAAGAGGGCCCAGCCGACCAGCTTGTCGAGCGCGTTGTGGCGGCCGACGTCCTCGCGCACGGCGAGCAGGCGCCCCTCGGCGTCGAAGAGCGCCGCCGCGTGCAGCCCGCCGGTCGCCTCGAACACCCCCTGGGCTGCGCGCAGCGTGGCGGGGAGCCCGGAGAGCACCGCCGCCGGCACCGTCGGTCCGGGGGGCGGCGCGGCGGCGCCGCGTAGCGCCAGCGCCTCGAGCCCGGCGCGCCCGCACACGCCGCACGCGCTGGTGGCGAAGAAGTGGCGCTCGAGCGGGGCGAGATCGGGCAGCCCCGGCGCGGTCAGCTCGGCGACGACGACCTTGCCGGGCTCCGCCCCGGCAGCCTCGTCGTCGGCCTCGCGGCGCTCGACGCGCACGAGGTCCGCTCGCCCGCGCACGATCCCCTCGGCATAGAGAAACCCCGCCGCCAGCTCGGCGTCGTGGCCGGGCGTGCGCATGGTCAGCGCCACCGTGCGCTCCTCGCCGCCGGCGCGCAGCCGGATCTCGAGCGGCTCCTCGACCGCTACCGCGTCGCGCTCGCGCACCGCCCCCGCCGGCGCCACCCGCCAGATCTCCGCCGCCGCCTGCGGCGCCGGCTCGACCGCGACCGCCCCCGGCGGCCGCTCCCCCCCGACCACCCGCAACGGCCGGCGCGCGCGGACCGGACGGTCTGGCGGCGCAGTCGTCATGGTTTCAGGCTAGGGCGGGGGGCGGGGGGGTGTCAACCTGGGAGCGCAGCGGGCGCAGCGGGATCGGCCGCCGCGGCTGGATGCTCCCGGGTTCCGGCGGTCCGGTCAGCCTCCGCCCGCCTCGGGGGCCGCGCCGCGCCGCCCGCGTCCGAGGCTGCGCGCGTCGAGCCAGGTCTTCACGGCGGTCGCGGCCACGATCACCGCGCCGCCGGCGAGCGCCCACGGGCCCGGGCGCTCGCCGAGCGCGAGCCAGGCCCAGAGCGGGTTGAGCACCGGCTCGATGAGCAGGAGAAGCGAGGCCTCGAAGGCCGGCACCTCGCGCAGCGCGCGGGTGAAGAGCGCGTAGGCGAGGCCGATCTGGACGACGCCGAGGTAGGCGAGCGCGGCCCAGTCGGCGGCGGAGGCCGTGGCTAGGCCGGCGCCGGCGCCCTCCGCGGCGGCGATTCCCGGCAGGCAGGCGAGCAGGACCAACACGTTGGCGAGCAGCACCGCCTGCGCGGCGCCGCCGTCCAGCGCGGCGCTCGCCGTCGCCGCCGGCCCCCGCCGCCGCCCGAGGCCGCGCAGGCCGAGCAGCGTGACCGCCCAGGTGACGCCCGAGAGCGCCGCCACGAGGTTGCCGGTGCGCGGGTCGGGTGCCGTCGCGCTCGGCTCGGCGGCGTCGAGGAAGAGCAGCCCCAGCCCGACGGCGAGGGCCGCCATGAAGCCGAGGTCGCGCCGGCGCAGCCGCTCGCCGAGGAGCCGCGGCGCGGCGAGCAGCACCCAGAGCGGGGCCGTCGCCTGGAGGAAGATCGCGTTCGCGGCCGTGGTCAGCTTGTTGGCGGTGACGAACAGGATCATGGTCGCGCCGGAGGCCGCGGCGACCGCCAGCGCCGGCGCGGTCGGCCGCCGCCTCACCGCCGGCAGCGCGAGCCAGAGGAAGAGCGCGGCGAACCCCGCGCGCAGCCCGGCCACCTGCCAGGCGCCGAGGGTCGTCGCCTTGATCGCCGCGCCGCCGGTCGAGAACAGGATCGCGGTCGCGAGCACCGCGAGCCGCGGCCCGAGCCCGCCGCCGGCCGCCG